>JAKABK010000366.1 GCA_021796905.1 Actinomycetes bacterium | reverse complement strand
TGCGTTCCAGAACAGCAGGCCGGCCCCGGGGTAGTTGAACACCGACTCGGTGACGAGGTTGCCCGAGACGAGCATCGGCACCGACAGCCCGAGCAGGGTGACGATCGGCAGGATGGCGTTGCGCAGCATGTGGCCGAGCAGGACCCCCCGCCGGGTGGCCCCCTTGGCCCGGGCGGTCCGGATGTAGTCCTGGGCCAGCGCCTCGATGGCGGCGGAGCGCATGTAGCGGCTGAACGAGGCCACCCCGACGATGGTGAGGGTGACGACGGGGAGCACCATCGCCTTCGGGTCGGTGATGGCCCCGCCGACCGTCGCCGCCTGGGGGGCGGCCGGGGGGAGCCAGCGGGCGTACACCGAGAAGACGGCGATCAGCAGCAGCCCCAGCCAGAAGGTCGGCATCGAGTAGCCGACGAACGAGGCGCTCGTGAGCAGGTAGTCGTCCACCTTGTTGCGTCGGACCGCCTGGTAGATGCCGAGGGGCACGGCGATGAGCACGGTCAGCACGAGCGCCAGCCCGGAAAGGTAGGCGCTCTTCGGCAGGTCCTGGGCGAGCAGGGTGGCGACCGGCTCGTTGGTCTTGTAGGAGAACCCGAGGTTGCCGTGCACCAACCGGTCGAGGTAGTCCCAGTACTGGATGGGGAAGGCGCGGTTGTACCCGTTGGCCACGTTGAACGCCCGGATGGTGGCCGGGTTGGCGCGCACCCCGAGCTCGGCGCGTGCCGCCCCGCCGGGCAGCAGGTGGAGCAGCGCGAACGTGATGATCGAGACGAGCAGCACCACCACGAGCGACTGGCCGGCGCGGCGGAGCAGGTAGCGGGTCACGGCGTCCGCCGGGGCGCGCCCGTCATCGCGAGGCGAGCCCCATGACCAGCCCGCCGGCCTCGACCGCCGGGCTGGTCGTGACGAACAGCGCCACGCCGTCCTCCGGGGCGAGGATCTCCTCGACCGTGCCGCCGTCGAGTGCCTCGACCGTGCCGCCGTCGAGTGCCTCGACCGTGCCGACCAGGGCGCCGGCGGCGGCGTGGTCGCCGGCGCGAAGGTGCGGGGTCCACCAGCCGGCGCCGGCGGAGCGCAGCCAGGCCCAGTGGCCGAGCTCGACCGGGGGAGGGACGGGGGGGAAGCTGGCCGGGAGCACCCCGAGGTGGGCGAGGGTGCGGCGCAGCCCGTCGAGGTGCCGCTCGACCGCCGCCTCCTCGACGAGCCCGCACCCACCCACCTCGGCGGTGAGGGCGGGGATGCCGGCCTGGGCGGCGGCGGTGCTCGAGGTCCCCCCGATCGGGCTGGCCCCGTGCTCGGCCCGCACGGTGTAGCCGAGGCCGTAGGCGTGGGCCATCGCCCTCGACGGCTCCTCGACGGCGGAGGCGTCGTAGATGGTGAACGGCTCGAGCGCCTCGACGAGGTCGCCGGCGTGCAGGTCGAGGTGGGCGTCGGCCCGCCGGACGACCTGGTCGAAGGCGGCGTGGGCCAGCCGCTCCGAGAAGCTCCCGTCGGGCGTGCCCGGGAAGCAGCGGTTCAGGTTCTTGCCGTCGTGGGGCACCACGAAGGGGGTGCGGGCGTGGAAGGCCGCCAGGTTGAGGATCGGCACGGCGAGGAGCCGGCCGCGCAGGGCCGCCTCGTCGAGCCCGGCGAGGAAGCGGCGGAGGGCGAGCATCGAGGTGTACTCACATCCGTGCACCCCGGCGAAGATCGACACGGTCGGCCCGGCCGCGGCGTCGCCGAGCTCCAGGTAGGGAACCTCCGAGCCGACGAGGCCGTCGGCCCCGTCGACCCGGAGGAAGGCGCGCTGCCCCATCGCCTGCTCCCTCGCCCGCTCCCTGGCTCGCTGCTCAGAACGACCAGTACTCGGGCGTGAAGTTGAGCAGCGAGCTCTGCGTGACCCCCTTCAGGGTGCTCTTGATCTCCGAGATCTGGAAGTCCGGGTTGGGCTGCCAGATGTCGGGGAGCTGCTCGGCCAGGTAGTTCTCGTACTTGTACATCACCGCCGTGCCGTCCTGGAGGTGGGTGGCGTTGATGTTGGCGTCGTTGGTCGGGTTGGAGTAGCTGCCCTCGTTGATGTTGGAGCCGGTCTCGAAGATGGACTCCCCGGTCGGGTAGTAGTCCGGGCCGAACGACCAACCCTGGCCCCAGTTCTCCATCTGCCAGCTGCAGGACGGGCCGACCTTGCACGGTGCGGCGTTGGCGATCACCGTGTCGAACGGGGCCTGGGTCAGGTTGAGCTGCATCCCGTCGTAGGCGGCCAGGTTCGACTTGAGCTGCTGCATCTCCTGGGAGATGTAGGTCAGCCCGGAGGCGTACTGCAGGTTGAAGCTGAGGGCCGCCCCCTTGGTGATCCCTGCCCCGCACTGGCTCGTACCGGTGCCGGGCTTGGCGCACGTGGTGGTGCCGCCCGCCTTGACGTCCCAGCCGTGCTGCTTGAGCAGCGCCGCCGACCGCTTCGGGTTGTACGGGTAGGGGTTCTGGGCCTCCTGCTTCGTGGCGAGGTCGTTCTTCGGCTTGATCGGCACCGGCCCGTAGGTCGGGTAGCCGTAGCCGTAGAGGGCCTTCTTCACGTCGACCGGCTGGTTGACCAGCATCTGCATCGCCTGGCGGAAGTAGAGCTGGCGGAAGATGGGGCCGACCTTGGGGTTGTTGTAGTTGAGCGGGAAGTAGTTGATGCTCCAGCCGATCCAGGGCTCGCTGGCGTAGCCCTCGGCCTTGAGCAGCGGGATCTGGCTGGTGTCCTGGGGCGGCACGTAGCCGTAGGTCACCGCCCCCGACCGCAGCGAGTTGAACTCGGCGCTGTCGGTCGTGAACGGCTGCAGGATCAGCTCGGAGATCTTGGACTTGACCGGCCCGGAGTACCGGGCGTTGGGCACGAACACCGTGTAGCCGGTCGTCTCGAACTGCTTCAGCCGGTACGGACCGTCCACCA
>JAKABK010000365.1 GCA_021796905.1 Actinomycetes bacterium | reverse complement strand
GGCACACCTGCTCGACGTGGTAGTCGGCGACCAGCTGCTCGGGAGTGGCGGTGGATACGTACCGGCCGCACATGCCCACCCGAGCCTACCCGCCCGGTCCACCAGTGGCGGGGGGCGTATCGTTGACGGCGGTACCGATGCTCCCCTCCGCCGTCCCCCTCGCCGCCGCGGCCATGCACATGGGCCGCGAGCCGGTCGTCGACCTGCGCCACGTGCTGACGGACTGGTACTGGTCGCCGTTCACCGTGGCGGTCGACGTGGCGCTGCTCGCGATCGCCGCCTGGTACCTGCGGGCCGTCGACGGACTCGACGCCCGGGGCCGGAGCTGGTCGAGGTGGCGGACAGTGTCTTTCCTCGCTGGGCTCGGAGCGGTCTGGATGGCCCTCTGCTCGTCGGTTGCGACCTACGCCGGCTACACCTTCGTCTCCCACGTCTTCCAGCACCTGCTGCTCATGATCATCGCCCCGCCACTCGCCGCGCTCGGCGCGCCGATGACCCTGCTCCTGCAGACCGCCCGTCGGGGCCTCAAGACCTCGGTGCTGAGAGTGCTCCACTCCCGGGCCTTCGCCGTGGTCCGCCACCCGGTGCCGGTGTTCTTCATGTACTACCTGTCGATGTACGCCTTCTTCCTGACCCCGGCGATCGGCTACGCGATGGAGCACATGTGGCTCATGGACCTGATCAACCTCGGGTTCCTGTTCGGGGCGACCCTCTTCTGGTGGCCGATGGTCGGCTCCGACCCGATCCCGGGGGGAAGGCCCAGCCCCGGGTTCCGGATGGTCAACCTGCTGATCGGGGTCCCGATCGAGTCGTTCCTCGGGATCGCGATCATGTCCAAGGCGACGACCGTCGCCCCGATGTACAGCCTCGCCAGCTCCCATCACGGCGGGGCGGTGCTGTGGGCGGCGACCGAGGTCGCGACCCTGCTCGGCGCCATCCCGCTGTTCGTCGAATGGGTCCGCTCCGACGCCCGCCGGGCCGAGCGGATCGACGCCCGCCTCGACGCCGGCCACACTCTGCCGACCCCGCCGCCCGCGGGGGCCGGGATCAGCGCGACGCTCCGCTCCCTGCGCCGGGGTTGAGCGCCCGGGGCCTCCGGGGTCGAGCGGCCGGGACCGCCCGGCGCGGGCCGGCGCTCCCAGCGCCCCGCCGGGGACCGGGCCGACACTCGCGCCGTGCCCGCCCGGCGGGCCGGGACGATCAGGTCTGTTGGACCTCCAGGGCACCCTCGGCCTGCTGACGGCGGACGGCCTTCTTGTCGAACTTGCCGACCGAGGTCTTCGGGACCGAGTCGACGAACGCCCAGCGCTCCGGGATCCACCACTTCGCGACCCGCTCGGCGAGGAAGTCGCGCAGGCCCGACGCGTCGAGGTCCGAGGGCTCCCTGCGCACGACCACGGCGAGGGGCCGCTCCCCCCACTTGTCGTCGGGGACCCCGACCACGGTCGCCTCGAGCACGTCGGGGTGGCTCATGATCTGGTTCTCGAGCTCGACCGAGGAGATCCACTCGCCACCGGACTTGATCACGTCCTTCAGTCGGTCGCTGATCTGGAGGAACCCGAAGCGGTCGACGCTGCCGATGTCCCCGGTCCGCAGCCACCCGTCGTGGAACTTGTCGGGGGCGGGGTCGAGGTGGTACCCGCCGGTGATCCACGGGCCGCGCACCTCGATCTCCCCGGTCGTCTCGCCGTCCCAGGGTGCCTCGGTCCCGGCCTCGGTCATGATGCGGACCTCGACACCTGGCACGATCCGACCGGTCTTCAAGCGCCACCCCGGGTCGTCCAACGGCGCACCACGCGGCGGGAAGCTCACCGCGCACACCGGGCTGGTCTCGGTCATCCCCCACCCCTGCAGGACGAGGATCCCGAGCTCGTCGTAGCCCTCCACGAGCTTGGGGGGCAGCGCCGAACCACCCGATACCAGCCCTTTCAGCGCCGAGAGGTCCACTCCGGGGTGGTCCCGCAGGTAGGTCAGCACCTCGTTCCAGATGGTCGGCACGCCGGCGGAGACCGTCGCCCGGCTCGACGCGAGCAGCCGTGCGAGCGGCTCGCCCTGCAAGAACCGTGACGGCATTACCAGGTCCGCTCCGTGCATCCAGGCGGCGAACGGCCATCCCCAGGCGTTGACGTGGAACATCGGCACCACGACCAGGGCCCGCTCCCGGTCGCTCAAGGGAAGGCAGGGGGCGGCGTTGTTGTAGGCGAAGGCGTGCAGCCAGGTCGAGCGGTGGCTGTAGACCACCCCTTTGGGGTCGCCGGTGGTGCCGCTCGTGTAGCACATCGCCGCCGCGGCCCGCTCGTCGAGGTCCGGCCAGGCGACTCCCGAGGCCTCGGCGGCGAGCAGGTCCTCGTAGTCGGCCACCTCCCCGCCGAGGCGGTCCCGGGCGGCGGGGTCGACCGGGCCGTCGTCGACGACCACGTAGTGGTCGACGCTGCGCAGCTCCGGGGCGACCCGCGCGAGCAACGCCAGCACCGTCGAGTTGACCAGCACGACCTTGTCGCCGGCCTGGTTGACCACGTGGGCGAGCTGCTCGGGGAACAGCCGCAGGTTCAAGGTGTGCAGCACCGCCCCGAGGCCCGGCACCGCGAAGTAGGCCTCGAGGTGCTCCTGGTTGTTCCACATGAAGGTCCCGACCACGTCCCCCTCCCCCACCCCGAGACGGCGCAGGGCGGCGGCGAGCCGCTCCACCCGGTCGGCGACCTCGGCGAAGGTCGACTCCGCGCAGTCGGTCCCGTCGAAGGTGAGGACCTTGGACCCACCGTGCACACGGGCGCCGTGACGGAAGATCGTCGGGATGGTGAGCTGGGCGTCCTGCATGGTGGCGCGCACTGATCCTCCTGGGGCCCACCGGGCCGGGCCGGTCCCGCCCGCTCGTAGCCGCCCACATCCTTGCCGACTCCGACAGCGGGTCAC
>JAKABK010000364.1 GCA_021796905.1 Actinomycetes bacterium | reverse complement strand
ACCGCAGGACGCACGACGCAGGACGCAGGACGCAGGACGCGGCCTCTACCCCGCCCGTCCCTCCGCCTGGTCAGATCGACTCCCGGAGCCCTGAGCAAGCTTCACGCGACAACTTCCTGGAAGGACCAGCTGACGGCGGGCCGCCAGTCCGGGACCGCCACGAGGTCCGTAGCTCGCCCACATCCCTCTCTGTCAGGCTGAGTGAGCCGATGACAGCCTGGTCCCGGGACCCAGCCCAGCGTCGACCGCTACCCGCGGGTGACGCAACAGCCACTCATGTAAGGGACAGCGATCGGGCTGATCCACCGATCGGTCGTGGTCCCAGGGTTGCATGGTCGTCCCGGCTGGTCGGGGAGGTGGCAGGAACCGTCCGGCGCCCTCGACACCGAGCACTCATCCATGGACGACTACCGATCTCGCCTCGGGAACCAGGTCAGGAAGTCCAGCCGGTCCGCAAGACTTCGCCCGGGTCGACGAGGTTGTCGTTGATGTAGTCCCACTCGATCTCGTAGCCGAGGCCGGGCGACGAGGGCACCGTCACGTACCCGTCAGGGTCGAGCCGATCGCAGGTCGCCCGCAGGTACGGGAGGGGGGCGTCCGCGTCCACGCCCGGGGCGAGCAGGCCCTTCTCGTAGTACTCCGAGGTGTCCTCCGAAGTCGCCCCGAGCACCTGAAGGTTGGCGAAGCCGGCCATGTGCACCTCGCAGCGCACCCCGAACGCCTCGGCGACCACCGCCGTCTTGCGCGCCCCGGTCACGCCGCCCCGGTTCACGTCGATCCGGCTCATGTCGCCCGCCCCCCGCAGTATCCACTCCGCCCGGGTGAACACACCGCCCGCGGCGATCTCGGGTGAGAGCACCGGGATCGAAAGCTCCCGGCACAGCCGCACGTAGCTCTCGACCCGATATTCGGGCATCGGGTGCTCGAACCAGTAGTAGCCGGCCCGCTCCAACTCCCGCCCGACTCGCACCGCCTCCTCGAGCGACATGTACGTCCCCCACGGGTCGTACATCAACACGTACTCGTCACCCACCGCCTCGCGCACCAACCGGATGGTCTCGATGTCCGCCTTGATGTTCGAGGGCCGTCCCGGTGTCGGTTGGGCGGTCTCGGGATCCCAGAAGTAGTGGGGATGGATCTTGTAGGCCGGGTAACCGTCGGCCTTGCACGCCAACGCATGCTCGGCGTAGACCACCGGCTTCCCCAGGTTCGGGTACGTCGACGCGTACGTCCGTACCCGGTCCCGCGCCCCGCCGAGCAGCTTGTAGACCGGCAACCCCGCCGCCCGACCCGCCAGGTCCCACAGAGCGTTGTCCACCGCGCTCGCCACTTGCTCGGGCAGGTTCGCCACCCACAACCATTTCCAGACCATCTCCCGGTCCAGCGGATCGCACCCGAGCAATAGGTCTCGGACGCGCCCGGCGATGGTCGCCTGGTCCACCACGCTCAATCCCTCGGCGTCCCCGTGCGCGCCGCCACCGAAGTAGTGGCCGACCACGCCCTCGTCGGTGTGGATGCTCAACACGCTCTGACGGAGCTCCGTGCCCGGCAACGGCACTCCGTGACCCGCGTCCCAACGATCGGCGAAGGTCCGGAACGTCCTCACCGTCACATCCGAGATCCTCACGCTCCTCCTCCTGAGGTGCTCACATCGTCGGCGGTGTCGCTCGTCGGCCCGTTCCGGCCGAGCCGAGCCGGGTTGGGGCGCACGGGGACGGCCAGACCGGCCGCCCCTGGCAACGATGTGGTGAGGTCCACACCGCTGCGCGCCAGCTCCTCGATGCCGACCCTGGCCCGCCGCACCCGCTCGGCACTCAAAGCGGTGGTGACGGAACCCAGGTGGGTGCCGGCCGGGTACACGTCGGGGGCGTTACGAAGGCCGAACTTGAGGTAGACGGGCGCGACCAGCCGGACGAGCTCGGCGAGCTCCAGGTAGCGCAGGAACCCGCCCACATTGTCGGGCGCCTCGACGTACACGTCGAGTGGCACCTCGACCGCCGAGCGGATCGCAGCGATCTGGGCGAGGTCGAGATCGGTCTGGACGTTCAGGGTGTCGGCACCGAGCTCCACGAGCACCTCGGCCGTCGCCGGGTTGGAGATCGGGAACATGGCGGACACCTTCGCCTGCATGTCAGGGGGCAAGTCACCGGCAGCGCGCATCCGCCCGAAGCACGCAAGCACCCCGAGGTCGGCGATGAGCACGCTGCGAACCCCGAAAGCGGCCGCCCGGCGAATCTCGCCCAGGCAGGCGCGGACCTCGGCGCCACCTCTCGCCGCTGACGCGAAGGCGGCACCGAGCGGGGAGCGCGCCGTCGCCGAGGCCCCCCATCCCGCCGACGGTCGGGCGAAGAGGCTGAGCTCGACGCCGGCCGTCGACGCAAGCTCGACCATCTCCTCGAGCTCGGCGTCGGTCGTCAGGGTGACGCCGCTGCCCTGGGACATGCGCCGCACGGGCACGCCAATCCTCTCGCTCTCCCCCAGGACCGTTCGGACGCAATCGGGCCCCTCCACGCTCGGGATCTCGATCCGGAAAGCGACGCCATCGGCGAAGCGGACCCCGGACGCCGCCAGATGGGCTGTCTCCACACCCTGAGATCCCCATCCCCGTCCGTGCCGGTCGTCGCCGGCAACCCCAGGGCCGCCGGGAACTGGGGACCCCCCTGGACGGGGGCCACCCGATCGCTGATCCACCATTCGTACCGTCACACAACCTCTCCGGTGCTGCCTTCTCCGGTACTTCCGGGGCGCGCCCGCTCCGCGAGCTCCTCGGTCTCGGCGGGCGCGGCCTCGGCCCCTCCGAAGACTGTGCCCTCTCGCACTGGGACCGCATCCAGGCCGCGGCCGCTGTCGCAAGAGGGCGCGTCGCTCAGCGGGGGTGAGAGCCCGCCGGCAGTGTCGGTCGCCAGGTACCGGTAGCGGGCCCGATCTGGCTCCGAC
>JAKABK010000363.1 GCA_021796905.1 Actinomycetes bacterium | reverse complement strand
TCCGCTGCCGGGTCAGCGACCTCGACCCCGCCGCCAACGTCTCCTACTTGGAGCAGGTGGTCCTCGCTCCGCTCGTCGCCGCCGGCGCGTACATCGTCGCCCAGCCCGCCACCAGCACCGGCACCGCCACCAGCACCGGCCCCGGCGGCACAACCGGCACCGGCACCGCGGCGACGACCTATACGGTCCGCCTCGACGCCGACGCGTCGCTGGTGGCCCGGGCGCGCGTCGCCCAGGCGCGCGCCGAGCTGGGCCCCGGCGACCGGCGCCAGGTGGCCACGCTCGTGGAGCTGGGGTCGTCACCGGTGCTGCCCTTGCAGCTGGCCGCCGAGATCGGCCCGTCACGGCGCCAGGTGATGTGGCACAACACCGCGCGGGCGGTGGTCGTGGGCACCGGGCGGGTCGCCGAGACGACACCCGAGGAGGCCCGCCAGCTCGTCGCCCGGGCCCGGGCGGCCGGCGCCGAGGGCTTCGTGCTGATCGGGGAGGTCGAGCTCGACGAGGTCGACGACGCCCGCCGGCGGGCCGCTTCGCTCGCCGGCACCGCCGGACGGCTGGCGGTCTGGACACCCGACGCGCTGCGCCCCGAGGAGACCGAGGCGCTCGCCGACATCCACTGCCGGCGCCTGGTGTCGCTCGCGGCCGCCGACGAGGGCAGGGAGGACCTGGTCGAGGTGCTGTCCCGGCGCGCCGACGCGGACGCCGCCCAGGCCCGGGAGATCCTCCGGCGGGTCTATTTCGAGGGTACGGTCGCCTACCCGGGGGGCCCGGCACCGACCGACGCCCGACACGGGGGGCTCGACCTGCCGTCGGTCGCCGGACTGCCCTTCGAACGGCTCCTCGCCGCCCTCGCCGATCCCCTGCTCGACGCGCTGCACCCCCGCCACGGCGAGGTGATGCCCCGCAGGGAGCTGGTCGGCGGCCGGGTGGTCCGCCAGCTGATCGAGGAGGTGATCGCCCCGGGGCGGATCGGGGCGGCCGGCGTGGCGCGCGGGCAGCTACGGCCGCTGGTCGAAGGGTACCTGGTCCCCCTCGGCGTCGCCCGGGTACGCGCCGACGGGCTCAGCGTGTCACCGGACCCGACGCGCAGCCCGGCGGTGGCCGAGACCCTCCGCCTGGTGGGTGACGGCGAACCGGTCGCGGCGACCGACGTGGCCCGCGACCTCGCCAACGGTCCGCTCGGGCTGAGCGAGCCCGAGGCGCTGCTGGTGTTGAACGCCTGCGTGCGAACCGGACTGCTCGAGGGGTGGCGGGGCCGCAAGCGCATGACCGAGACGTTCCTCGCGCTGTCACCGAGCGACCGGCTCGGACCGGGGGAGCTGGTCGAGACCCCGGTGCGCGAAGCGGTGGCGGCGCTGTCGCCGGTCACCGGGCCCGGGCCGTGGGAACCGTGGAGCGCGGCGGTGCAGGAGGACGCCTGGCGTTACGCGTCGAGCTGGCTCGAGGCCCGACGGGAGGACCTGGCCCAGGTGCACACCGGCCTCGCCCGCTTGGACGATGTCCCCGCCCTGGCATTGGCCTGCGGCGACCTCGGGCCCGTCGCCGACGACGTGGCGGTGCTCGCCGCCGCCGTCGACGCGCTCGGGGCGCCTGGAGGATCCCTCGGGGCCCCGGCGGTCCCGGGGACCCTGGGCGCCGTCGATCCCCTCGACGGGCCCGCCGGCGGGCAGCGCCGGGAGCCCGCCCGGCGCGCCGCGCTGCCCGCCGCCCGTGGCCTGCGGGCACTGGTCGGCGCGGTCGACGACCCCGGCCGCCTGGTGGACGCCGCCCGGCGGGTCGGCGCCCTGGCCCGCTTCTTCCGAGACGGGCTGCGGAGGGTGGAGGAGGCCGCCGCCTACCTGACCCACCCGGAGCTGGCGATCCCACCGGAGCACCCCGAGCTGGTCGAGGCGCACCGCCAGGCGCTCGGAATGCTCGGCGACACGCTGCGCCTCGCGGCCGAGGACCGGGTCGGCGAGCTGACCGCGAGCGTGCGGGAGTTCCGCAGCGCGTACCTCGCCGCCTACCACGACGGACACGACCGGTTCTACGCGGCGGTCAGCCCCGCGGAGGTGGACAAGGTGCGGGCGAGCGCCGGCTACCGGGCCCTCGCCGCGCTGTCCTCGATCGGCGCGCTCGCCGTGCCCGACGACCGGGTCAAGGTCGACCGGCTCCTCGCCGCCGCGGTCCCTGCCCCCTGCCACCGGCGCGTCGACGTCGAGCTCGGGTGGAAACCGCGCTGCTCGTGCGGCTACGAGCTGGGCAGCCCGGCGCCGAGCTTCGACCGGGACGCCGCGGTCGCCGTGGCGGAGCAAGGAGTGCGCCAGTACCTCGCCGAGCTCGCCCGTCCGGAGACCGCCGCCCGCCTGGCCGACGCCGCCTCCGACCTCGACGCCCTCGGGCGCGTCGAACTGGCCGGCGACCTGCGCCGCCTGCTCGGGCTCGCCTCCGGGAACCTCGACACCGGGAGACCGGCAGCCGGGAGCCTCGACCCGGGGGTGCTCGACACCGGGGTGCTCGACACCGGAGCGCCCGCCGGGAGCCCCGGCGCCGGCGGACCCGCAGGGACCCCGGGCGCCGGCGCCGGCCTCGCAGCGGCGGGCAGCGCCGAACGGGTGGCCGCGGCGGTGTCCTCGCTGGTCTCCGGCGACCTGGTGGGGGTGCTCGGCGACGTGCTGTCGGGCGGGCAGCTGATCGTGACCCGCGACCTCGCCGAGCTGCGCGAGGACCTCATCGGGCGGCGCTACCCGAAACGGCGGCTGCTCGAGGTGGTCGCCGCCTGGCTCGACCCCGCAGGCGACCTGCCGGCCGGCGGGTTCGTGGAGGTGCTCGACAGCGCCGAGACCGGGGTGCATGGCGGACCCGGTGACGGGGGGCGCCACCGCCCCGGGGCCGACCCGGCCGGCGGCGCAGCTGGCGGGCCCGGCGCCGACCCGGCCGGCGGCGGACCGCCCGGGTCG
>JAKABK010000362.1 GCA_021796905.1 Actinomycetes bacterium | reverse complement strand
CCCGGGCGCAGTGTCGAGCGCCGGGGCCGAGGGCATCGCCCAGATCATGCCGGGCACCGCCGCGTCGCTCGGCGTCGACCCCTTCGACCCACAGCAGGCGGTTCCCGCCGCAGCGAGGCTCCTGCGTTCCTACTACGACCGCTTCGGCAGCTGGCGTCTCGCCCTGGCCGCCTACAACGCCGGACCGGGGGCGGTGGAGCGCTTCGGGGGTGTGCCCCCGTACCCGCAGACCGAGTCCTATGTCGCCCGGATCGAGAGCCTCTCGGGCGGTGTCGTATGAGCGGCGCGGGGAGCGCGGCGGCTGTCGGCCCGACCGCAGCACCGGCAGGAGCGTCAACGCGCTCGCGGCGCCGGACAGGAGGGACGTTCCAGTCGGATCCGGGGGACTTCGCCGGCATGTTGGCGACGGTCGCCTCGCCGGCCACGGACCGGGAGGAACCGGCGAAGGGACCACTGGCGCAGGGACCGCCGACCCGGGCGCTCGACGCTGGGGACGTGGGCCGGGACGCTGGTCGGTCCGGGAGACGACGTGCGGGCGCCGCGCCACGACCTGGCGCGGCGAACAACCCGGGCACCGTCCCGCCGGCATCGGCACCCGATCCCGGTGATCGCTCCACCCGGAGCGGGTCGTCCGACGCGAGCACCCTCTTCGCAGGGGACCACAGCGAACCGCCGCACGCCGCGCCTGCCCGCAACAGAAGCACTGGTGGCGAAGCTGTTGTCCCTGCCAGAGGCCGCCTGCGGCACTCCGACCCCGGCGTTCGCTCACTGCAGTCCACGGGCGTCGCCGACACCGTGCGGGCCGGGGCCGTGACGCCGTCCGCCGGGGCCGTGGCGCCGTCCGCCGGGGGCGTGCCGGGCGGCGGCGAGGGCGCAGGCGTTCCCGCCCACCAGGCGAGCAAGTCCGACCTACCAGGGTCGCCAGCCGGATCGACCCCGCCGGCGGGCACCGCCGACACCGCCCGGGACCAGCCTCGGGGCCCGGCAGCCTCAACTGCCGGCACCGGCACCGGCACCGGCACCGGCACCTGGCGCGGGGACGGGGGTGGGGTCCGCCTGGCAGCGGTTTGGATGCCATCGGGGCCGCCGGCCCGCCCGGAGCAGGCCGGCGCAACCCAGGGACTGCTCGTCGCTCCGGCCGCCCATCGGGAGGTGGCCGCCCATCGGGAGGTGGCCGCCCCTCGGGAGGAGCTGCCTCCCCAGGTCGCGTCCGTCGGCGGGCCCGCCGGTGGGTCTGCGACCGGGGCCGCCGCCGGTGCGACTTGGCCGGCGGAGTCGCTGTCGGGGCCGGTCGCCCGACAGCTCGCGGTCGACCTCGGGCTGCCTTGGCAGGGACCCGATGGGACGAGGGGGGTGAGCCTCCAGTTGCAACCGGAGGCACTCGGGTTGGTCCGGGTGACCGTGACGGTGCGCGCCGAGCAGGTCCAAGTCGAGCTGCACCCGCAGAGCGCCGTCGGGCACTCGGCGATCGAAGCCGGCCTGCCGGAGCTGGAGCGTTGGCTCTCCAGCCAATCGTCGACTGCTGTGGTCACCCTCCACCACCCAGGTGACCAGCGACGCGCCCCTCCCCAACCTGAGCAGCGGAGGCTCGACAACGCACCGGGACGCCCAAGCGGGCGACGAGCCGGCGCCGAGCCGGGTACCGGCGGCGAGGTCCCCGGTGGCGACGGCCACCTCTCGCTGCTGCTGTGACCCGATGCGACCGCAGCTCGTGCAGCGGTCGCTGACGCCCGTGCCACCGAACCGATACCCCGGCCGGAGCCACCACCCCACCCGGAGAGACCGACAAGGAGTGACCATGATCAACCCCCTCGCTGCAACCACCGGCGCCACCGGCGCAACCAGCCCGTCCACAGCGACCGCTCCGCCCGCCGGTCAAGGCACCAACGGGCTGCTCGACCCGCAAACCTTCCTCCAGCTGCTCGTCGATCAGCTCAAGTACCAGGACCCGCTCAACCCGACCAGCGGCGGCCAGTTCGTCTCCCAGGTCGCCGAGCTCTCCCAGGTGGAGGCGCTCCAGAAGCTGAGCCAGGAGGTCACGGCCTCTTCCGGGTCGGAGCAGGCGATGGCCGCCGCCAGCCTGATCGGCAAGCAAGTCCAGGCCACCGGTTCCGGGGGCGTCCCGGTGAGCGGGGTCGTGACGGCCGTGAGCCTCTCGTCGGGTTCCCCTGTCCTCTCGGTCGGCTCGAGCCAGGTCCCCTTGGGCCAGGTCACCCGGATCTCCCCGGCAAGCGCCAGCTGACCGCCGGCACCACCCGTCCCTTCGGCACCGCCGGCACCATTCGTCCCGTCGGCGCCGCCGGCACCATCCAGCCGGTGACCGGCGCCCGACAGCACCGCCCGAGCATCACCCACAACAAGGAGCAAGCCCCCATGACCGTCCGATCCCTCGCCGCTGCCGACTCCGGCATCCAAGCCACCCAGACGATGCTCGACACCATTGGCAACAACATCGCCAACGTCGACACCGACGGCTACAAGCAGACCACCGCCCAGTTCTCCGACCTGCTCAACCAGCAGCTCTCCCCGGCCGGAGCCCCGGTTCCCGGGCTCGCCTCCACCAACCCTTCAGCGGTCGGGTCGGGGGTGCAGGTCTCGCAGATCTCCACCGATTTCGGGGAGGGAGCGATCGTCCAGACCGGCGTGCCGACCGACGTCGCGATCGCCGGCAACGGCTTCTTCGTGGTGAGCACCGCCGGCCAGACGACCTACACCCGTGCCGGGAACTTCCACCTGGACGCCAACGGCACTCTCGCCACTTCCGACGGTGGCCAGGTCCAGGGGTGGATGGCGCAGGCGGGAGGGGCGGTCAACACCGCTGCACCCACCACCGCCCTCACGATCAACCTCGGCGGCACCGTAGCGCCGGTAGCCACGAGCACCGTCGCGCTCGGGGGCAACGTCCCGGCCGGCTCGACCTCGCCGGTCACCACCACCTTCACCGCCTACG
>JAKABK010000361.1 GCA_021796905.1 Actinomycetes bacterium | reverse complement strand
CGCCGCCCCGCGCCGGCGTCCCGACCCCGGTGGCCCACGCCGGCCTGCGGGGTCACCCCCCGTCGCTGAGCACCTCGGGGGGGTCGCCGGCCTTGGCAGGGTCGCGTCGGGCGATCACGTGCACGTCGATGCCGGCGTTTCCCGCCTCCCGGATGACCCGGCGCACGACCGAGCCCCCGCCGGTGATCTCCTGCCAGCGGCTGCGCATACTCGAGCCGATCACGATCTGGGTGATCTGGTGGGTGCTCGCGAACTCGACGATTGCTCGCGCCGGGTCGTCTGCTCGGCGTTCGTGCCATTCGGCGCCGACGTCGTCGGCGACGGTCCGCAACGCCGCGACCCGCTCGGCCCGCTCCGTCGCGCCGTCTGTGGTGGTGACGTGCAGGGCGATCAGCTCACCCTTGACCCGGGACGCGAGCCGCGCGGCCCGACGGAGCAGCCCGTCGGTGCCCGGGGCGGTGGTGACAGCCACGAGGATCCGCTCGGCGGTCTCCCAGACGGTTGCCGCCTGACGGCGATGGAGGTGCTCGAGGAGCTCCTCTTCGGTCTCGTCGGCGAGGAAACGCAGCGACAGCTCACGCAGGGCGATCAGGTTGTCGGTCTCGAAGAAATGGGTGAGGGCCGCAGGGACCTTGTCGGGCGGGTAGATGTTGCCGTGCAGCATCCGGCGCCGGAGTGCCTCGGGGGAGGAGTCGACCAGCTCGATCTGGTCGGCGCGCCGCACCACCCAGTCGGGCACCCGCTCCCGGACCCGCACGCCGGTCATGGCCTCGACTGCGTCGCTGATGCTCTCCAGGTGTTGGATGTTGACGGTGGTGATCACGTCGATACCGGCCGCGAGCAGCTCCATGACGTCCTGCCAGCGCTTCTCGTTGCGCCCCGAGCCGGGGACGTTGGTGTGGGCGAGCTCGTCGACCAGGGCGACCTGGGGATTGCGGGCCAGGACCGCGTCGAGGTCCATCTCGGTGAAGGTGGCGCCCCGGTGCTCGACCTGCTTGCGGGGGACGATCTCGAAGCCCTCGAGCAGCTCCGCGGTGAGCGGGCGGCCGTGGGTCTCGACGAGGGCGACGACCACGTCGGCTCCCCGGTCCCGGCGCCGGCGGCCCTCGCTCAGCATGGCGTAGGTCTTGCCGACGCCGGCCACCGCCCCGAGGTACACGCGGAAATGCCCGGCCCGCTCGACGACCCCCTCGGTGTCGGGATCGGGCCCGGTGGCCGGCGGGCGAGCGGGAGGTGTCGGGAGGTCGCTCATCCATGCCCCGGAGCCGGCGTCTCGATCCGGTACCACGGGTTCCACAAGCCGAGACGGCCGTGGTGGTCGGCTGCGACGCCCTCCACGGCGAGCCGGGCGCCGGGGACCAACCCGGGTACCTCGTCGCGCCCGGCGAAGAGCAGTTCGATCGCGGCGGGTCCGTCCTCCAACCGGCAGACGTAGACCACCCCCCCATCGTCGTCGACCGCCCCGGCACTCGAGATCGTGCCCGTCGCGACCAACCGGCTGCGGGGGACGGCGTCGACGATCCTCCGGGCGACCGGGCGTCCTGCCCACTCCTCTGCGCCGGAGAGCTCGAAGCTGCTCACCGGTTCAGCGGTGCTCGAGGCGGGCGAGCCCCTCGTTGAGGCGGAGCACGTCGATGTAGCTGCTGCCGAGGAAACCGAGCTCGGCCCCGTGGGTGTGACGGCGGATCAGGGCCTCGAGACGGGAGGCCGGGATGCCGGTCGACCGGGTGATCATCGGTATCTGGGCCCGGGCGTCGGCGGGGGTGATGTCGGGGTCCAGGCCGCTGCCCGAGGTGGTGACCAGGTCGGGGGTGGGGTCGACGCCGTGGGAACGCCACCATGCCACGAGCGCCTTGGTGTCGGCCAGCAGCACCTTCGAGCGGGGCCCGAGGTTGGTGGCGCCGGACTCGCCGGGCACTCCGTTGGCGACGAGCGGGTTGTCACCGCCGGGGATCCCCTTCGCCGGGTCGGCGGCGTAGGGCCCGAAGTCGTCGGGACGGCCGTGGAAGAACCGGGTGCTGGTCCAGTTCTGCCCGATGAGGGTGGAGCCGTGCGAGGTGATCGACCCGTTTGCCTGGTAGGGGAAGAACAGCTGGGAGACTCCCGTGCCGGCGAGGGCGTAGGCGAACACCACCACGAGCAACAGCACGGACAGGACGACCGAGCGGCGGAGGTTGACGAGCACGAGACGCTCCTATCAGTACCAGTGGACAGCGACGAGGAACAGGTCGATCAGCTTGATGCCGATGAACGGCACGACGACCCCCCCGACCCCGTAGATGAAGACGTTGCGCCGCAGGATCGCGGCCGATCCGGCGGCCCTGAAGCGGACCCCGCGCAGGGCCAGGGGGATTAGGGCGACGATCACCAGGGCGTTGAAGATGACCGCCGAGAGCACCGCGCTCTGCGGGCTGTGCAGCCCCATGATGTTGAGCGCACCGAGCTGCGGGTAGGCGACCACGAACAGGGCGGGGATGATCGCGAAGTACTTGGCGATGTCGTTGGCGATCGAGAACGTCGTCAACGCCCCTCGGGTGATCAACAGTTGTTTGCCGATCTCGACCACGTCGATGAGCTTGGTCGGGTTGGAGTCGAGGTCGACCATGTTGCCGGCCTCCTTCGCGGCGGTGGTGCCGGTGTTCATCGCCACCCCCACGTCGGCTTGTGCCAGGGCGGGTGCGTCGTTGGTCCCGTCGCCGGTCATGGCCACGAGCTTGCCGCCCTCCTGCTCCGCCTTGATCAGCTCCATCTTGGTCTCCGGGGTCGCCTCGGCGAGGAAGTCGTCCACCCCGGCCTCCTGGGCGATGGCCGCGGCGGTGAGCGGGTTGTCGCCGGTGATCATCACGGTACGGATGCCCATCGCCCGCATCTGGTCGAACTTCTCCCGGATGCCGGTCTTGACCACGTCCTTGAGCTCGATGACCCCGAGTATCCGCGGGCCGTCGGCGACCA
>JAKABK010000012.1 GCA_021796905.1 Actinomycetes bacterium | reverse complement strand
GCTGCCCGGGCGGCCGGCTGCGTTACCGGCCGAGCGGGAACGAGCCGCAGGTGGCGCTCTACTCGCGCACCGGGGTCCCGCCGCTGTCCAAGCCGGCCAGCGTCGGCGACCCGACCGGTCGGTACCGGCCGGTGATCGCCACCCCCGAGCGGCTCTCCCGGCTCCGGACCGGGTCGATCGACTTCCGCTCCGAGGTCCTGCCACTCGTGCTCGCCGAGATGCAGGTCCGCTACTACCTCGTGGCTTCGGGCGACACCGGGGTGCCCGGACGGCTGGGGGACGCGTGGAGCGCGGGGCGCTTCGCCGAGGAGACCGCCCGCCTCGCGGACCGTCACGGCCGCTACGACCCTGCCCGCCACTTCGGCAGCGGTCTCACCCGCCCGATCCTGACCGCGAAGGACTACGAGTCGCAGGTCTACGACCTGGTCGCCGCCGACCTGGACGAGGCGATCGCCGGCCCGGGCCGGAGCCCGGTCAAAGCCGCGCTCGAGACGACCCGGGTCCTGCGCGACGCACTGCGCCCGGTCCTCGAGCTCGGGGCGCTGTCGCTGCCGTCCTACCTCGACTTCCAGCAGGGCATCCGCCCGAGGATCAACCACATCGAGGCCGGACCGCCGCTCGTGCGCAGCCAGCAGCTCCTCGCCCTGCTCGACGCCGGGGTGCTGACCCTCCCGCTCGGGCCCTCCCCGAGCGTCGAGGCGGTCGGCAGCGGGGTGCGTCTCGCCTCGACCGCGCTGGTCAGCCCCGCCGAGCTCGAGGTGCCGGCGGTCGTGCGAGGGCACCTCGACATGCCGTCGCTCGTGCGGACCGGCTCCCCGCTGCTGGCCTCGCTGCTCGAGGGGGGGCGCCTGCAGCCGCTGCGCTACGGTGACTTCGCCGTCGGCAGCGTCGCGATCGACGAGGACTTTCACCCCATCGACCGCTCCGGTCGCCCCGGGAGCAGGGTCACGGTGCTCGGGGTGCTCACCGAGGGGTCCCGCTACTTCACCCACTACCTCCCGTCGCCGAAGAGCCGGCTGCGGGCGGTCCTCGACGCCGAGGCGGTCGCCGGGCGGATCATCGGCTGAGCGCCCGGTCCAGGTCGTCGATCAGGTCCTCGACGTGCTCCAGGCCGACCGACAGCCGGATCATGTCGGGGGTGACCCCGGCGCGGGCGTGGTCCTCGGGCCGCAACTGGCGATGGGTGGTGGAGGCCGGGTGGGCGACCAGCGACTTGGCGTCACCGAGGTTGACGAGACGCTTGAACAACCCGACCGCGTCGAAGAAGCGGATCGCCGCCTCGTAGCCGCCCTTCGGGCCGAAGGTCACGATCGAGGGCGCGCGCCCGGCGAGGTACCGGCGGGCGAGGTCGTGGCTCGGATGGTCAGGGAAGCCGACGTAGCCGACCCACGCCACCCTCGGGTCGGCGGCCAGCCACTCGGCGACCACCCGGGCGTTGGACTCGTGGCGCTCCAGGCGCACCGCGAGGGTCTCGAGACCCTGCAGCACCAGGAAGGCGTTGAACGGTGACAGCGTCGCCCCGGTGTTGCGCAACGCGACCGAGCGGGCCCGCACCGCGTAGGGCGCGTCGGGGAAGTCGGCGGCGAAGCGGACCCCGTGGAACGCCGGCTCGGGCTGGTTGTACATCGGGAACCGCCCGGGATGGTCGGCCCAGGGGAAGCGGCCGGCGTCGACCAGCGCCCCGCCGGTGGTGGTGCCGTGCCCCCCGACGAACTTGGTGAGCGAGTGGACCACCACGTCGGCGCCGTGCTCGGACGGTTTGAGCATGAGCGGGGTGGCTACGGTGTTGTCGACGATCAGCGGCACCCCCTCGGCGTGGGCGACCTCCGCCACCGCCTCGAGGTCGACCACGTTGCCGGCGGGGTTGCCGACGCTCTCGCAGAACACCCCGGCGCTCTTCGCGTCGAGGAGCCCGGCGATCGACTCGGCCCGGTCGTCGGCGGCGAAACGGACCTCCACCCCGAAGCTCGGCAGCACGTGGGCGAAGTAGGTGTAGGTCGCCCCGTACAGCTGGGGGGTGCTGACCAGGTTGGTGCCGGCCGCGGCGACGTTCAGCACCGAATAGCTCACCGCCGCCGCCCCCGACGCCACGGTGAGCGCCGCCGCCCCCCGTTCCAGGGCTGCGAGGCGGGACTCGAGCACCGCGTTGGTCGGGTTGTTGACCCGGTTGTAGTGGAACCCGGGCGTCTCGAGGTCGAAGACCGAACCGGCGTGGGCGGCGTCGACGAAGTCGTGGGCGACGGTCTGGTAGATCGGCACCGCCACCGCCCGGGTCCCGTCGGGGTCGTAGCCGCCGTGGATGGCGATCGTCTCGTCGTGCATCGCGCCCGCTCAGCTCCTCGTCGGGACCGGCGTGCGGGCGGCGGAGGAGCGTGCGGCCACGATCGCCAGCCAGTTGCGCCCGAGCCGGGCGGCGATCGGCGCCCAGGTCGCCCGCAGCCGTCCGGCCTCCTCGGCGAAGGGGAACTGCCCGAGCAGCTCCGCCTCCCCGCTCCGCCCCGACGAGCCCCCACCGGCAACCGGGCGCTCCCCGGGTCCCCGGCGCCAGGCGCGCTCCTGCCCGGCGCGCTCCTGCCCGGCGCGCTCCTGCCCGGCCCGCTGTTGCGCCTCGGCCCTCCCGCGGAAAGCGGCGAAGCGCTCCTCGGCGGCCCCGTCGAGGTAGCCCTGCGGGAGCGGGGGGTAGGTGTCGCGCTCGCCGGCGAGGTACCTGCGAACGTCACGGCGGTACTCGCGCAGCAAGGTGTCGGCCCCGTACTCGGGATGGCCCTGCACCGCGACGAGCAGGCAGCCGCCGCGTTCGGTGGTCGCCACCGTCCAGCCGGTCTCCTCCGAGGCGATCGCCAGGCGGTAACCGGCGGCGGAGACCTCGGCGGTGGGCACCTCGTTGGAGCGCGAATGCGGTAGCGCCACCCGGGCGGGGAGCCCGGCGGTGAGGGGGTGCTCCGGGTCGACCGCCTGGGAGAGCAGGGCGCTGTACTTGGAGCGCAGCGGCCGGCGCCGGAGGCCGTCGTAGTGGGCGAGGGCGGCGTGGGCGGCGAGGCACGCCAACCAGAGCGAGCCGGTCGCGCCCGGGGCCCACTCGAAGACCCGCTCGAAGACGGGCCACAGCGGCTCGTCACGCAGCTCCCCCCCGGCGGGTTCGCACCCGGTGACCACCACCCCGGCGGGACGGGTGGCGAACAGCTCCTCGACCGGCCGGTACCGAGCCCCCCTGGAGGCGACGTCGGGCTCGGCACCGGTGAGGCGCTCGGGGGGGGCGTAGAGCCGGAGCCGGGCCGGGGCGGGGCTCGTCAGCCCGACGCCGAGCAGGACCCTGAACTGCCTCTCGGTCTCGACGAAGGCAGCATCGGGCATGTTGTTGACGAAGGCGATCTCGACGGCGGTCGACGTGGGCAAGAGGCTATCTCCAGGTGGTGGACCCCGCTCCGGGCGGTGGAGGTGGCCCTCGGCGGGCCGGTCCCACAGCTCCGATCGGCGCGACGGGCTCCGCTGTGAACCCCGAGCAGATACCTTCGGGCCGTGGGACCGCTCTACGACGCGCTGCTCGTCGCTCACCTGCTTTGCGCTGTAGGCGGGTTCGGGTACCTCGCCTACGGCGGTCTGGTCCTCACCCTCGGGCGCCGGCAGGGTGCGGCGCTCGGGACCCTCGAGGTGACCCAGCAGGTCGGGGCGCTCGCCGAGCTGCTGGTCTACGGGTCGTTCGTGCTCGGGGTCGCGGCGGTCGGCGTGAGCGGTCGGTGGTCGTTCTCCCAGGCGTGGGTGTGGATATCGATGGTGCTGTACCTGGTGGCGATCGGAGTGCTCCACGGGGTCATCCGAACCGGCCAGCGTGACTACCGCGCCCTCGCCCGCCGGGTGGCGGCGAGCAGCGGGCCGGTCTCCGGGGAGGACGCCGACGTGGTGCGCATCGGGACCCTCGAGCGGCGCATCGTCGCCGGCTGGGGGATCTTCAACGTGGTGGTGACCGCGGTGCTGGTCCTGATGGTCGTCAGGCCGGGCGCCTGATGCACCCTCTCGAGCACCTCCGCCACGTCGCCCGGGTCGAGGGTGCCGACCCCGCGGAGCTCGCCCGCGAGGCCGCAGTCTCGCTCGCCGAGATCGCCGCCGAGGGCGGCGGCGGGCTGGTACCGGCATGCCGGCGCCTGGTGGAGGCGCACCCGGCGAACGGGCCGCTCTGGTGGCTGTCGGCCCGGATCCTCGCCTCGCCGGACCCGTTCGACGCAGCCCGGGAGTCGTCGGCCGCGCTGGCCCACGACCCGACCCCCGCCCGGCTGGCGGCGGTCCTGCCCGACGACACCACGGTCGTGGTCGTCGGCTGGCCCGACCTGGTCGCCGAGGCGCTGCGTCGCCGCGGGGACCTCGAGGTGCTCGTGGTCGACAGCGGCGGGGACGGCTCCGGGCTCGCCAGGGTGCTGGAGCGGGCCGGTTCGGTGGTGACCGTCGTGCCCGACCGGGGGATCGGGTCGGCGGCGGCGGTCGCCGGGTTGGTGCTCGTCGAGGCGACCCTCGCCGGCCCCGGCGGGGTGCTCGCCGCCCCCGGTTCGCACGCCGGGGCGGCGGTCGCGGCGCGATCCGGGGTGCCGGTGTGGGCGGTCGCCGGCGTCGGCCGGGTGCTCCCCGGGGCGCTGTGGGAAGCGGCCCTGTCGCATCTCGACGCCGGCGGTCTCGAACCCTGGGACCGGGGCTCCGAGCTGGTGCCCGCAGAGCTGCTCTCCCAGGTGGCGACCCCCTCCGGGCTGCTCGGCCCCGAGGCGCTCGCAGAGCCGTCCTGCCCGGCCACCCCCGGGCTCGCCCGGTCGCCGGCGGGAGGGACGGCCGGGCCGTAGAGGTACCGGTAGGTGGTCGACGGGGCGTCGTTCTCGCGTCGACGGGGCGGCCGTAGGCTCGGGAGGTGTCCGCCCGGTCCCGTAACCTGCCGCGCCGCTCCTGTCACGCCGTGCCCGGGTCGAACCCGCGCTTCATCGACAAGGCGCCGGCGATCGGCGCCGACGAGGTGTTCCTCGACCTCGAGGACGCCGTCGCCCCGAGCGAGAAGATCCCCGCACGGGCCCGGGTCGCCGCGGCGGTCCGGGACGGCGACTGGGGGGAGACGGTGGTCTGCATCCGGGTCAACTCCTGGTCCAGTCCCTGGACGACCGGGGACGTCCTCGACGCGGTCGGCGCCGCCGGTGCCCGCCTCGACACGGTGATGCTCCCGAAGGTGGAGCGGGCCGCGGAGGTCGTCGCGCTGGACCTGGTCCTCACCCAGCTCGAGCGCAACTCCGGCCTGCCGGTCGGCCATCTCGGAATCGAGGCCCAGATCGAGAGCGCACGGGGCCTGATCGCCGCCGAGGAGATCGCCGCTTCGTCCCCCCGGGTCGAGGCCCTGGTGCTCGGGCCGGTCGACATGTCGGCGTCGATGGGGATGCCGTCGCTCGCCGGCGGCCTCGACATCCCCGGCTACCCCGGTGACTACTTCCACTACGTGCTGGTCAGGATCCTGATGGCCGCCCGGGCGGCCGGTGTGCAGGCGGTCGACGGACCGTACGTGAGGATCCGGGACCTCGACGGGCTCCGGGGGTACGCGGCGCGAGCCCAGGTCCTCGGTTATGACGGCAAGTGGAGCCTGCACCCCGACCAGGTCCCGGTCCTGAACGAGGTCTTCTCCCCGAGCGCGGCGCAGTACGCCCGGGCGTGGGAGGTGATCGACGCCTACCGGGAGGCGACCGAGCGCGGCGGGCGGGGAGCGGTGACCCTCGGCGAGGAGATGATCGACGAGGCATCCGCTCGGGCGGCGCGGGCGGTGGTCGCCCGTGGGGAACGGGCGGGGATGCGCCGCCCGTAGGCCGGCCCGGGGAGGTCGCCATCCAACGAGGGGCGGTGATCCGTAGAACAAGTCGGGAACACCGGCGTTAGGTTTAGCTCCATTTAGCGTAGGATTCCTCCAGGCAGGTCGGACGGAGGCACGGGATGGTTTGGCACCAGGCAACCTGGGACGGGACCCACTGGAGGGACGAGGCGGCGTGCCGGGACGTGGACCCCCGGCTGTTCTTCCCGGTCGGCTCGGGCCCCGAGGCCCTCGACCAGCTCGACGGGGCCAAGGCGGTCTGCGCGGACTGCCCGGTCGCCCAGGAGTGCCTGATCTTCGCGGTGACCACCAACCAGGAGTACGGGGTCTGGGGCGGTCTGGACGAAGAGGAGCGGCGAGAGGTACGCCGGCAGTGGCGGCGGGCGAGCCGCCGGTCGGCGCAGAGCGTCTCGGCCCGCTGACCCGGCTCAGCTCAGGCGGGGCGGGGCTCGAGGGGGCGGCGGGCGACGACGGTCACGAGCGGCGGGAGCACCACCGGGTCGTCCCCGGGGTCCACCTCGCTGAGAGCGGCCAGGTACTCCGCGACCGGTCCGGGTCCGCTCCACGCCGGCGCTTCGGCCCAGGCGTCGACCAGCTCGAGGCCGGCGCGACGCACTAGCGCCGGCAACCGGGCGCCGACATCGGGGTCCCGGGCGGCGGGCATGCGCATCGCCGTGCCGTCGACGCGACCGGCGCTGGTCACCGGCTCCTGGGCGACCACCCAGCCCCCGGGACGCACCGCCCCGGCCATCCGGGCGAGGACCGCCCCCGGGTCGGGGACGTGGAGCAGCACGAACCGGCAGTAGGCAAGGTCCACCGCTTCGGGCAGGAGCAGCTCCTCGGCGGTCTGGGTGATCGCAACCACCTGGGCCTGGGCGGCCTCGGCGGCGGCGGCCGCCACCTCGTCGCGGCGTGCCGGGTCGGAGTCGACCGCGTAGACCCTCCCGTCGCGGCCGACCACCCGGGCGAGCGCGACGGTGACGTCGCCCCCGCCGGCTCCGACGTCGACGCAGACCCAACCTTCCCGCAGGCCCAGTCGATCGAGAGCGGTCGCGAGGGGCCGGCGGTAGACGTCGTTGCGCAGGTCGAGCTCGAGCACCGGGCGATCATGCCAGCCCGTGAGTAGCCTCTCGGGATGCGCTGCTGGTGGGAGGGGACCGGGTTGCCCGCAGCCGTCCCGGATCGACGGGGGCAGCCGGAGTGAGGATCGAGTTCTTCGGGGTGCGCGGCTCGTGCCCCTGCCCGGAGAGCGGCACCTGTCGTTACGGGGGTAACACCGCCTGCGTGGAGTTGTCGGTGCCCGGCGAGGCGCCGTTACTGCTCGATCTCGGGACCGGCCTGCGGGCCTACGGGCTCACCCAACCGACCGACGGGTCCTTCGCCGGCACCGCGCTGCTCACCCATGTCCACTGGGACCACGTCCAGGGGTTGCCGTTCTTCACCCCCGCGGACCGGCCGGGGGCCACCTTCGACATCTACGGGCCGGCGCAGGAGGGCTGCAGCCTCGCCCAGGCACTCGGGGACCTGGTGCGCCCCCCCTTCTTCCCGGTCACCATCGGCCAGCTCCGGGGACGGATCGCCATCCACGACCTCGTGGAGGAGGATCTCGTGATCGGGGGGGCGAAGGTCGGGGCCCGGTGGGTTCCCCATCCCGGCCCCACCCTCGGCTACCGGATCTCCTGGGGAGGGGTCGTCGTGACCTACATCAGCGACCTGCAGGCCCCCGCCGACCTGACCAGTGTCCCCGACTCGGTCCTCGACCTCGCCGCCGACGCCGACGTGCTGGTGCTCGACTCGCAGTACACCGTCGAGGAGTTCGCCGCGAAGGCCACCTGGGGGCACTGCACGATCGGCTACTCGCTCCGGGTGGCGGTCGCCTCCCGGGCCCGGACCCTGGTGCTGTTCCACCACGACCCCTCGCACGACGACGACCGCATGGACGAGCTGCTCGCCGAGGTCCGTGCCGTCGCCGGGCCGGGAGGTCCGGAGGTTCTCGCCGCCTACGAAGGCATGGTCATCGAACGCTGAACGCGCAGAGCCGCGCGCGTTGAGCCTTCGGGATCGGGGGGACGATGACGAAACCCCGGCAGAAGCCGAGATCTGCGAAGGCGCCGGTCACCTACCGGGGCCGGGCGCGCTAGCAAGATCCGGACGTGGTCGTCGGAGCACCGGCGCCGGGACCGTGGGAGGACCGGATGGAGCTGGCCAGCCTGGCGCAGAGCGGTGTCAGCCGCAGGAGCGATGTCACCGAGGCCCGCGAACGGGCCCGCCAGCGCCGCTGGCGCCGGCTCGCCGTCCTGCTCGGCGTGGTCGCCGCATGGGCGGTCACCCGGGCGGTCCTCGCGACCGTCTACCTGGCCGACGGCCGTCGGGCGGCGGCCCGGTCCGTGCTCGCCCTGCCCCGCCTCTCGCTCCCCGGTCTCGGCCCCTACGCACCGGCCCTTCTGCTCACCCTGCTGCTCGTCGCGGTGATCGGCGGGCCGATGCTCCTGATGGGTCGCTCCCCCCACGTGCTCTACCGGCCCGAGGAGATGGGAATCGGCCTCGGCGACGTGGTGGGCGCCGACGCAGTGGTCGAGGAGGCGGTCAAGACCCTCAACCTGTTCCTGAACCACCGGGTGCTGCGGGAGGAGATGGGCGGCAACCCGCGCCGGGGGGTGCTGTTCGAGGGGCCGCCGGGCACCGGCAAGACCTACATCGCCAAGGCCCTCGCCGCAGAAGCCGGCGTCCCGTTCCTGTTCGTGTCGTCGTCCGCGTTCCAGTCGATGTACTACGGGCAGACCAACCGCAAGATCCGCTCGTACTTCAAGGCACTGCGGTCCGCCGCCCGCCGTGAGGGAGGGGCGATCGGTTTCATCGAGGAGATCGACGCCATCGGCTCGGCGCGCACCGGCATGTCGGGTGGGGGCGGTCGGGAAGGCGTGGTCGGGGTGGTCAACGAGCTGTTGATCCAGCTCCAGTCCTTCGACCACCCGACCGGGTGGCAGCGGGCCCGCGGGGTGCTGGTCGACTCGGTCAACCGGTGGCTGCCCGCCGACCGCCGGATCGTGAAACGGGCCCCCGAGCCGGCCAACGTGCTCGTGATCGGGGCGACCAACCGCGCCGGGGACCTCGACCCGGCGTTGCTGCGCCCGGGGCGTTTCGACCGCACGATCAGCGTCGACCTCCCCAGCCGCTCGGGCCGGCGCCAGATCCTCGACTACTACCTCGCCCGCAAGGCTCACGAGGCCGACCTCGACGACCCCGACCGACGTGACGCCCTGGCGGCGACGACCTTCGGCTACTCGCCGGTGATGCTCGAGCGGCTCCTCGACGAGGCGCTCGTGTGGGCCCTCCGCCGCGGCGGCCACGAGCTCGGCTGGGAGGACGTCCAGCGGGCGAAGATGACCGCCGAGCTCGGGCTCGCCCAACCGGCGACGCTCACCGAGAGGGAGCGCCGTACCGTGGCGACGCATGAGGCCGGTCACGCCACCGTCGCCTGGATGGTCGCCCCGGAGCGCAAGCTCGAGGTGCTCTCGATCGTCAAGCGGCGCAGCTCCCTCGGGCTGCTCGCCCACTCCGAGCGCGAGGAGCGCTGGACCGCCACCCAGTCGGAGGTCGAGAACCTGATCCGCATCGCCTTCGGCGGGATGGTCGCCGAGGAGCTGTTCTTCGGGGAGGCTAGCTCGGGGGTCGCCGGTGACCTGAAGGCGGCGACCGAGGCGGCCGCCCGCATGGTCGGCTCGTGGGGTATGGGAGACACCCTGGTCTCGGTCGACGCGGCACCCGGTCCGCTCCACCCCGTCGCGCGGGTTCTCGGTGACGACGGTACCGCCCGCCAGGTCGAGGCGATCCTCGAGGCGGCCCGCGACGACGTCCGACGGCTGCTCTCCGCCCACCCGCAGCTCGTCGCCGCCCTGCGCGACGCGCTCTTGGAGCGCGACGAGCTCATCGGCCCCGAGATCGGGGAGGTCCTAGCCGGCGTGGACCCCGGGCCCCGCTCGGCCCGGGTGCCGCCGGCCGGCCACGAACCCGACCCGGCCCCGGTCATCGACCTGCGGGAGGCAGACCCGGAGCGCCAGGCCTGAACCTCGCTCGGACCGGCGCAGAGACCACCTCGGCGGCCGGGGCCCGAACCGTCGCGATCCCGGGGCCGAGGCTGCCGCGGCGGCCTGGTGGTCCCACCGGCGGGTCCCCGGTGCCGGGGCTCAGCCCTCCACGCCGAGCTGGCTCAGCACGAACGCGGCGACCCTCGCCTCGTCCCTCCAGGCGGCGTAACGCCCAGACGGTCCCTGGTGGCCGGCGTCCAGCTCGGTGCGCAGCAGGATCGGCCGGTCGCCGGTGTCGAGACTGCGCATCTTGGCGACCCACTTGGCCGGCTCCCAGAACCCGACGCGCGGGTCGTTCAGGCCGGCGGTGGCGAGCAGCGCGGGATGGGGCCCCTCGACCAGGTTGTCGTAGGGGCTGTAGGAGAGCATCACCCGGTAGGCGTCGGGGTCCTCGACCGGGTTGCCCCACTCCTCCCACTCGGTCACGGTCAGCGGCAGGCTCGGGTCGGACATGGTCGTCACCACGTCGACGAACGGCACCTCGGCGACGACCGCCCGCCACAGGTCGGGTCGCAGGTTGATCACCGCCCCCATCAGCAGGCCCCCGGCGCTTCCACCCCGGGCGGCGATCCGTCCCCGTGCCGCCCACCCGGTAGCGACCAGGTGCTCGGCGCAGGCGACGAAGTCGGTGAAGGTGTTGGGCTTGGAGCGCAGACGACCCTGCTCGTACCAGGAGCGGCCGAGCTCTCCGCCCCCCCGGACGTGCGCTATCGCAAAGACCACGCCACGCTCGAGCAGGCTCAAGCGGGGCACCGAGAACCACGGGTCGACGGTCAGCTCGTAGGAGCCGTAGCCGTACAACAAGCAGGGAGCGGACCCGTCGAGCGCCACGTCCGCCCGGGCGACCACCGAGATCGGGACCCTCACCCCGTCGGGCGCCACCGCCCAGAGCCGCTCACTGCGGAACCGGGACGGGTCGTAGCCGACCACCGGTTGCTGGTGGACCACCCGCCGCTGCCCGCCGGCGAGGTCGACCTCGACGGTCGAGGCCGGGGCGACCAGCGACATGTAGCCGAAGCGGTAGCTCGTCGCGTCCCACTCCGGGTTGGCCGCGCCGGTCAGGGTGTAGACAGCGTCGGGCTGGTCGACCAGGCGGGCGGCGGTGCCGCCCGCCTCGATCACCCGGAGCCGTTCGAGCCCCTCGGAGCGTTCGGTCACGACCACGTGGGTGGCGAACGCCTCGACGTCGACCAGTCGCACCCCCCGGCGGTGAGCGATCAGCTCCCGGAGCTCGGCGACGCCGCCCCCGACCGGGAGCAGGCCCAGGGCGAAGTCGGTGCGCGCCGATCCGTCGTCCTCCCGCCGGTTGTGGCGGACCAGCCACACGTCGCCCTCCCCGGGCCAGACGGCGTGCTCCAGGTCGTACTCCACGCCCTCCTCGACGGGGAGCACGACCGCCGGCGTCTCACCCGGGCGGTCGGCCGGCACCGACCACGACACGGAGGTCATCTTGGATGACGAGCTGATCACCACGAAACGCCGCGACCGGGTCGCGCCGACCGACACGAAGAACCGCTCGTCGGGCTCCTCGTGGACCAGGACGTCAGCGGAGCTGTCGGTGCCGAGGCTGTGGCGCCACACCTGGAACGGTCGCATCGCGGCGTCGGGACGGATGTAGAACAAGGTGGTCGAGTCGGCCGACCACGCCGACCCGTAGGTCACGTCCTCGACCGTGTCGGCAAGGTCCGCCCCGCTGCCCAGGTCCCGGAAGCGCAGCGAGTACTTCTCGTCGCCGTCCAGGTCGGTGGCGTAGGCGAGGACCCGGTGGTCGGGGGAGACGTCGAAGACCCCGAGCGCGAACGAGTCGCTCCCGCCGGCCAGCTCGTTCTGGTCGAGGATCACCGACTCGGCGTCGCTGCGCCCGGCCCGGGCGTCGGCGAGGACCTGCTCTGCGGTCAGTTCCCGCCCGGGGTCGTGGCGCCGGCAGGCGATCCCGTAGGGGAGCCCCTCGACGGTGCGGGTCCAGTACCACCACTGGCCGTCGCGTACCGGGGCGTCGGCGTCGGTCTCCACCACCCGGGAGCGGACCTCCTCGAAGATCCGCTCCTGGAGCCCCCCGGTCGGGGCCAGCAGCGCCTCCGCGTAGGCGTTCTCGGCCCGGAGGTGGGCGAGCACCTCGGGGTCGTCGCGGTCGCGCAACCAGTACCAGGGGTCGTCGCGGGGCTCCTGGCCGGGGATCTCGATGCGGTGGGGGCGACGGGCGGCGACGGGCGGAGTCGGGCGGGACATGGCCGCCAGCCTGGCAGGTCCCGACTCCTAGGATCGTCGGGAGAGCCCGCCGGGGGCTCGAGGGAGGCGCCCGGAGATGCAGGTCACCACGTTCCTCGGCTACGACGGGGGGTTCGAGGAGGCCGCCCGGCGGGTCGCCGCCTACGAGGCGGTCGGGCTCGACCTGGTGTGGGTCGCGGAGGCCTACGGTTTCGACTCCCCGAGCTTCATGGGGTTCCTCGCGGCCCGCACCCAACGGGTCCGGATCGCGGCGGGGATCCTGCCGATCTACTCCCGGACGCCGGCGTTGATCGCCATGACCGCTGCCGGGCTCGACGCGCTCTCCGACGGGCGCTTCGAGCTGGGTCTCGGCGCCTCCGGTCCCCAGGTGATCGAGGGCTGGCACGGGGTCGCCTACGACGCGCCGATCGGGCGGACCCGGGAGGTCGTCTCGATCTGCCGGGCGGTGTGGGCCCGGGAGGCGCCCCTGGTCCACGACGGCCGCTACTACAAGCTGCCCCTCCCCCCGGAGCAGGGCACCGGGCTCGGCAAGCCGCTCAAGATCATCACCCACCCGCTCCGGGCGCGGATCCCGGTGTGGTTGGCGGCCCTCGGTGAGCGCAACGTGGCGCTCGCCGCCGAGGTCGCCGACGGCTGGTTGCCGATCCTGTTCATCCCCGAGCGGTCCGAGCAGGTCTGGGGGGACGCCCTGCGCTCCGGGGCCGCCAAGCGCGACCCGGCGCTCCAGCCGTTGCAGATCAGCGCCGGCGGGCTGCTCGCGATCGGCGACGGCGACGACGTGCTCGCCGTGAGGGAGCTGGCCAGACCGATGGTCGCGCTCTATGTCGGGGGGATGGGCGCCAAGGGCCGCAACTTCTACAACGACCTGGCCTGCCGCTACGGGTTCGAGGAGCAGGCAGCGGAGATCCAGGAGCTGTACCTGGCCGGGCGCAAACGTGAGGCCGAGGCGCGGGTTCCCGACGAGCTGCTCGCGCTGACCTCCCTCGCCGGTCCCCGGGGTTGGGTCGCCGAACGGGTCGCCGCCTTCGCCGAGGCGGGGGTGACCCACCTGCAGGTGACCCCGGTGCCGACCGGCGGACGAGGAGAGCTCGAGCTGCTCGAGGAGCTCCGGGACATCGCCGGCTGATCCCCGCCGGACCGGGCGCGCGCCGAGGTGGCCCGGGGTGGCGTCGGCGGGCTGGCCGTCGGCTTCCCGCCCCCGTTACGCTTGGGCCCCATGCGTCCCGCAGCCTCGAAGGCGCCCGCCGACTACCTCGCCGCCCTCGCGGTGGCCGCGCTCGTCATGGTCGTCACGATCTGGGTCAAGCCGCCTACGACCCGGTGGCTGGTCTTCGGCGTCGGGGCGGTCATGTTCCTGAGCGTGGCGGCAGCCGCCCTCCGTCCGGGTCGCTCCGCCCGGCGCTGACCGGCGGGGCCGGCGGGCCGGTGCCGGAAGGTCCGCTCCGCTCGGCGCTGACCGGCGGGGCCGGCGGGCCGGTGCCGGAAGGTCCGCTCCGCTCGAGCGCTCGAGGTTGTTACTATCGACGTAGGAGAAATTCGTCGGGAGGCGTGACGCCTGATGGCTACTACAGAGCTGGACCTCGGTCGCTACAAGCTTGGCTGGAGCGACGTCGAGGACTTCTACGTGTTCAAGCCCAAGAAGGGCCTCTCCGAGGACATCGTCAGGGAGATGTCCTGGATGAAGGGCGAGCCGGACTGGATGACCCGTAACCGCCTGAAGGCTCTCCGCTACTTCCGGCGCCGGCCGATGCCCACCTGGGGTGGCGACATGAGCGGCATCGACTTCGACGACATCTACTACTACATCAAGCCGACCGATCGGCAGGTCGACGCGTGGGACGAGCTGCCCGACTCGGTCAAGGCGACCTACGAGAAGCTCGGTATCCCCGAGGCCGAGCGCAAGTACCTGGCCGGGGTGACCGCCCAGTACGAGTCGGAGGTCGTCTACCACAAGAACCGGGAGGACCTCGAGGCCCAGGGCGTGCTGTTCTGCGACATGGACACCGCCTTGAAGGAGTACCCGGAGCTGGTCAAGGCCTACTTCGGGAGGGTGATCAGCGCGAACGACAACAAGTTCGCGGCGCTCAACACCGCCATGTGGAGCGGTGGGAGCTTCATCTACGTCCCCCCGGGCGTGACCGTCGACATGCCCCTCCAGGCCTACTTCCGGATCAACGCCGAGAACATGGGCCAGTTCGAGCGGACCCTGATCATCGCCGACGAGGGCTCCCAGGTGCACTACATCGAGGGCTGCTCCGCCCCGGTCTACACCTCCGACTCCCTGCACTCGGCGGTGGTCGAGATCGTCGTGAAGCCGAGCGCCCGGGTGACCTACACCACGATCCAGAACTGGTCCAACAACGTCTACAACCTGGTGACCAAGCGAGCCCGGGTCGAGACGGAGGGCCACATGGAGTGGATCGACGGCAACATCGGCAGCCGTCTGACCATGAAGTACCCGGCGGTCTGGCTGATGGGGCCGAAGGCCTCCGGTGAGGTCCTCTCGGTGGCCTACGCCGGCGCCGGTCAACACCAGGACGCCGGAGCCAAGATGGTCCACGCCGCGCCCGAGACCACCTCGACGATCATCTCCAAGTCGATATCCAAAGACGCCGGGCGGACCTCCTACCGGGGCCTGGTGAAGTTCGAGGAGGGGGCGCGCCGCTCCAAGAGCTTCGTTCGCTGCGACGCCCTGATCCTCGACGACCTGTCGCGATCGGACACCTATCCCTACATCGAGGTCGCCGAAGCCGACGCGGAGGTCGGCCACGAGGCGACCGTGTCGCGCGTCGGGGAGGACCAGTTGTTCTACCTGATGAGCCGTGGCCTCTCCGAGCAGCAGGCGATGAGCATGATCGTCAACGGGTTCATCGAGCCGATAACCCGGACCCTGCCGATGGAGTACGCCGTCGAGTGGAGCCGCTTGATCGAGCTGCAGATGGAGGGCTCGGTCGGCTGAACCCCACCCGGCCGGGACGGCCGGGTGGCTCTGCCGGCCGGGTGGCTCTGCCGGCCGGGACGGCCGGGTGGCTCTGCCGGTGTCCCCGCCGGTGGTGGCAGCATGGTCCTCGTGGTCATGAGGGAGGACTGCAAGTACTTCCAGCGTCGGATCTCGGAATCCGGGGAGCCGGCCCAGTTCTGCGCTCTCGGTCTCGCTCCCGAGGCGCCCTGGCGCTGCCCGCGGAACTGCCCCCGATACACCCGGAGACCGGACCTGCCAGCTGCCGCCAGTGCCGAAGGTCCCGACGACCCGGGACTGCACCCCGACGCGGTGGCCCTGCTCGGCTCGGCCGAGGAGATCATCGGGGCGGTCGGCCCGGAGATCGAAGCGGAACGTCGACGCCAACGGGAGCAGGAGCGCCGCCGTGCCGAGACCTGGTGGGCCCGTTTCAAGGACCGCTCGGCTCGCTGGAGGCGCTAACGCCGACTTCCGCAGCGCTCAGCTACGACGGGCGGAGCGGGGCGGGACCGGGAGCGTCCGGCGGGGGTGGCTGCCGGCTCGGCACGGAGGGCAGGTACAGTTCGGCCGATGGCCGCAGCGATCGCCCTCGCAGTGGTGCTGGTCGTCGCCGTCGCGGGCATGAGCCTGGCGATGCAGAGCCAGCACCCGACCGCCCCGGGCGTCCCGCGCCCGACCCGGCCTGCTCGACCGGGTCCCGCCCCGGTGCGCCGGGCACGCGACCGCCGCCCCCCGCCTCCCCCCCCGCCTCCCCCCGCCCCGG
>JAKABK010000360.1 GCA_021796905.1 Actinomycetes bacterium | reverse complement strand
CCGCCGCCGATGCCGAGCGCGACGCCGCCGGAGGCGATGACCACCGCGTTGGACTTGACCGCTGCCGCAACCCGCCACGCGAGCTCGAGGTCCGCCCACTGCTCCTCGGTCGGCGCCGTCGCGGTCGCCACCCGCCAGGAGCTCCGCTCGGCGGCGAAACGGTACGGCTCCTGGACCAGCCAACCCCCGGAGAGCTGGCGCAGGTGCCAGCGGCCGGCGGTGGGGGGAGGGGCTTGCAGGACCCGCATGTTCTTGCGGCGCGCCGCGAGCACCTCGAGAGCCTCGGGGGCGTACGCGGGGGCGACGAGGACGTCCGCCTTGGGGTTGGCGGCCAGCTCCGCAGCCAGGTCGGCTCCGACCGGGCCGGAGAGGGCGACGATCCCCCCGAAAGCCGATACCGGGTCGGCGGCCAGAGCCGCCGCGTAGGCGCCGGCGACGTCGCCGGCGACCGCCGCCCCGCAGGGGTTGGCGTGCTTGACCACCACCGCCGACGCGGGCCCGAGCCCGGCGAGGGTGTGGACCAGGCTCCAGGCGGCGTCGGCGTCGTAGAGGTTCAGGTAGGACAGGGCGAGCCCGCCGTGCTGGTGGAGCTGCTGGGTCCAACCGTCCCGGCCGAGCTCGGCGTAGAGACCGCCTTGCTGGTGGGGGTTCTCCCCGTAGCGCAGCACCCGGGCCCGCCGGAGCGACAGATGGATCCTCGGGGGGAGCGAGGTCTCCCCCTCCCCGGCGCCTCGGGGCTCGTCGAGCTCGGCGAACCAGTCGGCGATCGCCTCGTCGTAGGCGGCGGTGTGGGCGAAGGCGTCCGCCGCCAGCCGCCGGCGCAGACCCGACGACAAGCAGCCCTCGGAGCGCAGCTCGGCGAGGACCTCGGGGTAGTCGGCGGGGTCGACGACGACGCCGACGTGCGCATGGTTCTTCGCCGCCGCCCGCAGCATCGTCGGGCCGCCGACATCGATCAGCTCGATCGACGGATCCGAGCGGAACGGGTACAGGTTGCAGACCACCAGCCCGATCGGTTCCACCCCCTGCGCCTCGAGGTCGGCCCGGTGCTCGGGGCGGTCGAGGTCGGCGAGGATCCCTCCGTGGATCGCCGGGTGGAGGGTCTTGACCCGACCGCCGAGCATCTCCGGCGCCCCGGTCACCGAGGCGACGTCCCGGTGGGCGACGCCGGCCGCGGCGAGCGCGGCCGCCGTCCCGCCGCTGGCCACCAGCTCGTGGCCGAGATCGGCGAGACCGGCTGCGAGCCCGACCAGCCCGGTCTTGTCGTAGACCGACAACAGGACCCTCATGGCAGTTCTCCTTCCAGGAAGCGGCGGATGGTCTGCGGGTACAGCTCCCGCTCGACGGACTTGATCCGCTCGTGCAGGCTGGTCTCGGTGTCGGAGGGGAGCACCTCCACGGGCCGCTGGGCGAGGATCGGGCCGTCGTCGACCTCCTCGGTCGCGAGGTGGACGGTGCAACCGGTGACCGCCACACCCGCTTCGAGGGCGGCCCGCACGGCGTGCCACCCCTTGAACGCCGGGAGCAGGGCGGGATGGGTGTTGAGCACCCGCCGAGGGAACGCGACGAACATCCCCGGGCCGAGCACCGTCCCGAAGCCCGCCATCGCGACGGTCCCGACCCGGTGGCAGCGGAGGGTGTCGACGACCCGAGCGGTGTAGGCCTCCCTGTCGAAGCCCGGTCCGAAGTCGTCCCGGCCGACCCTCTCGACGGGCACGCCGGCATCCGTGGCTCGCTCCTCGGCGGGGCAGGGCCGGTCGACGACGACCACGGCCACCTCCAGACCCGCGGCGATCATCGCCTCCAGGATGCTCCCGGTCCCTGACGCGAGGACCGCGAGAGTGCTGCGGTCGGACGCCGGCGGGCGCCTGGCGGCGGCGGGCGGGCGGGCGGTCACCGGGGGAGGCTAGCGCCGGCGGACTGCAGGTGGCCCGCCGGTGCCCACCTTGGAATACTTGGCCGGATGGAACCCCGACCCCTCGCCCTCGTCACTGGTGTATCCCGCGGCCCGGGGATCGCCGCGGCCGTCGCGCGGCGCCTCGCAACCGACGGCTGGGACCTGGCGCTCACCGGGTGGCGTCCCTACGACGCCGGCATGGCCTGGGGCCGCCACGACGAGGAGCTCGACGAGCTGCTGCTCGGGTTGTCCGCCTCGGGGGCGACGGTGGAGTACTTCGACGCCGACCTCGCCGACCCCGACGCCCCGGTGGAGATCTACGACAAGACCGTCCGGGAGATGGGACGGGCACCACTCGGACTGGCGCTGGTCCACACCCACGACACCGGGGGAGGGCTGCTCGAGGTGAGCGCCGCCGACTTCGACCACCACCTGGCGGTGAACGCCCGGGCGACGCTGCTGCTCGCTGCCGAGCACGCCCGGCGCTTCCCGGGGCCGGCGGGGCGGGGACGGATCGTGACCTTCGTGAGCGGCCTGCCGTTGCGGGGATCGGTCGCCTACGCGGCCAGCAAGGGGGCGATCCACTGGATGACCGTCTCGATCGCCGCCGAGCTCGCGGGCCGGGGGATCACCGTCAACGCCGTCAACCCCGGCCCGACCGACACCGGCTGGATGTCCCCCCCGATCCGCCAGCGGATCCGCTCCGAGAGCCCCCTCGGCCGTCTCGGCCGCCCGGAGGACGCCGCCGAGGTGGTGGCCTGGCTGTTGTCCGATGCCGGCGGGTGGATCACCGGCCAGGTCCTGACCTCCGACGGGGGCTGGTCGACGCTGCGCTGATCGCCGCCGACACGGCTACTGCGGTTCGGGCAGCGGCGGTTCGGGGGGAGGTGCCGACGCGGGAGCCGGTGCCGGCGCGGGAGCCGGTGCGGGAGCCGGTGCCGGCGCGGGAGCCGGTGCCGGCGCGGGAGCCGGTGCCGGCAGGGGGGAGCTGTCGGGGGTGAGCTGGAGGACGCCGGCGGCGAGCATCGAGGCGTTGGGCACCCGCAGGACCCCGTCGTCGGTCCGAAG
>JAKABK010000359.1 GCA_021796905.1 Actinomycetes bacterium | reverse complement strand
GGGTACCGGGACCGGCGGTCCGGGGAGCGCCGGTACCGGGCAGACCGGTCCGGGGGGCGCCGGGGTGGCGACGGCGGCCGAGGCGGACCGGGGTGCTGTGGTCGGGCCCGGGGCTCGGGCCGGCAACGCCGGTCCCCGGGGCGGCGGCCAGGGGAAGGGCGGCGAGGGCGGCCTCCCCGTGGCCGTGCACGCACTCCGGGTCGGGGCCGTCGAGGGCGAGCCCGGTGAAGAACTTGGCGGCCATGCACCCACCCCGGCAGGAGTCGTAGGAGCCGCACGAGCTGCACGCCCCGGGGGATGCCGGTTCCCGCAGGGAGCGCAGCAGCGGCGACCCGCGCCACACGCCGGCGAAGCCGCCCGGGTCCCGCACGCTCCCCGCCCGGAACTGCTCGTGGAGCACGAACGGGCAGGCGTAGACGTCGCCGACCGGGTCGATCAGGCACACCACCCGACCTGCCCCGCAGAGGTTGAGACCCGGGAGCGCTTCGCCGAGCGCGGAGAGGTGGAAGAACGAGTCCCCGGTGAGGACGTCTGGTCGCGCGACCAGCCAGCGGTACAACTCGAGTTGTTGCTCGGCGCTCGGGTGCAGCTGCGCCCAGCTGCTCGCTCCCCGCCCCGACGGGCGCAGGCGGGTCAGGCGCAACTGGGCCCGGTAGCCGGCGGCGAGCTCCTCGAGGCGGTCGAGCTGGCCGAGGTTGTGGCGGGTGACCACCACGCTGATCTTGAACCCTTCGAAGCCGGCGTCGGCCAGGTGGTCCATCGCCCGCCGGGCGGCTGCGAAGGACCCTGCGCCGCGCACCGCGTCGTTGGTGGCGGCGTCGGCCCCGTCGAGGGACACCTGCACGTCCAGGTAGTCCGTCCCCGCCAGGCGGCGCGCGGTCGCTGCGGTCATCGTCGTGCCGTTGGTCGAGAACTTGACCCCGACACCGCTGCCGACGGCATGGTCGACCAGGTCGTAGAAGTCGGAGCGGATCGTCGGCTCCCCCCCGCCGATGTTCACGTAGAACACCGACATCGCGGCCAGCTCGTCGACGACCGCCATCGCCTCGGCGGTCGACAGCTCGGCGGGGTCCCGTCGTCCCGACGACGACAGGCAGTGCACGCAGGCCAGGTTGCAGCCGTAGGTGAGCTCCCATGTCAGGCAGATCGGGGCGGCGAGGCCACCTTCGAGGGTCTCGACCAGGGTGGCGGTCACGCCGGCACCAGCATCCCGGAGCCGGCGAGAGCGGCGAGCGCCCGCAGGTGGCGGCCGCGTTCGGCCGCGGGCACCAGCGAGTCGACGGCCGCTGCAGCCGAGGGGTGCCGCTCGAGGCACCGCAGCACCTCGACCAGGGCGGTGGAGCGAACGAAGCTGAGCCGCCGGTTGCCGTAGTGGTAGGCGAGCGCTCCGAACGGCTCGTCGCGCAGGGTGACCCGCGGATCGAGCCGGTAGGCGGCGGCGGGGTCGAAGACGGTGATCAGTACACCCCGCACATGCCGTCGATCGAGATCTCCTCGACCAGCAGCTCCTCCTCGACCATTTCGGCCTCTCCGACCATTCCGGCCTCTCCATTCGGCGCGGTCCCGGGTGGTTCGCCGGGGTGGGTCAGGGGGGTCCCGGCCCCTGCAGGGGCGTGGGGGGCGCTCGTCGACATGCTGACATGATAGATAGCGCCGTACGCTGGGCTCCGATCGAGGAGGTGGTCCCCGTGGCCCAGGATTTCGACGTAGTCATCATCGGTGGCGGTCCGGCTGGCTACGCCGCCGCCCTGCACGGCGGGCTCGCCGGCTTGAGCATCGCAGTGGTCGAGAAGGAAAAGGTGGGCGGAACCTGCCTCCACCGGGGCTGCATCCCGGCCAAGGAGCTGCTCGAGACGGCGTCGGTGTACCGCACCGTGGTCGGCGCCAAGGAGTTCGGCATCGTCGCCGACCCGCCCGCCGTCGACCTCGCCCAGAGCCAGGCCCGCAAGCAGAAGGTCGTCGACCAGCTCTGGAAGGGTTTGCAGGGCTTGTTGAAGAAGCGGAAGGTGACGACCTTCGCCGGCACCGGCCGGCTAGGTCCCGACCACCTCGTGACCCTCGACGACGGCACCGAGCTGCGCGGCAAGTGGGTGATCATCGCATCGGGCTCGGTCCCCCGGAGCATCCCGGGCTTCGACGTCGACGGCAAGCTGGTGGTCACCTCCGACGAGGTCCTCGACCTGGAGCGTCTCCCGGCGTCCGCGGCGGTGATCGGGGGTGGCGCGATCGGCTGCGAGTTCGCCTCGATGCTCTCCGACCTCGGGACCGAGGTCACGATCCTCGAGGGGCTCCCCAAGATCCTCCCCGGCTGCGACAAGGACGTAGCTGCCGTGGTGGTCCGGTCCTTCGAGAAGCGGGGGATCTCGATCCGTACCGGGGTCACAGTCACCGGGCACCGGCCGGCGCCGGATGCCCGCAGCACCACGGTCAGCTTCGGTGACGGGGAGGAGCTGACCGTCGAGACCGTCGTCGTCTCGGTCGGGCGTCGCCCGCTGACCGACGGGCTCGGCCTGGAGGGCACCGGTGTGCGCGTCGACGACCGGGGTTTCGTCGAGGTCGACGACCACCTGCGCACCGGGGAGCCGGGGGTGTTCGCCTGCGGTGACGTGATCGCCACGCCGCAGCTCGCGCACGTCGGTTTCGCCGAGGGGATGCTCGCCATCGACCAGATGCTCGGCGACGAGGTGGTCCCGGTCGACTACACCAAGGTGCCGTGGTGCATCTACTGCCACCCGGAGGTCGCCTTCGCCGGTCTCTCCGAGGAGGCGGCCCGGGAGGCCGGTTACGAGGTGGTCACCAAGAAGGACCCCTACGGGGGCAACGGCCGGGCGCTGATCGTCGGGGAGGCCGACGGCCTGGTCAAGGTGATCTGCGAGAAGACCCCCGACGGTCGGGCCGGCCGGATCCTCGGGGTGCACATGGTGGGGCCGTGGGTGACCGAGCAGCTCGGCCAGGCCTACCTGTCGGTGAACTGGGAGGCAACCCCCGACGAGG
>JAKABK010000358.1 GCA_021796905.1 Actinomycetes bacterium | reverse complement strand
CTGCGGCCCCGGTGCCCGGTGCCCGCCGGCGTCGAACCCGGGCCGGCCTCAGGCGCCGGCAGCGGCCAGCAGCTGCCGGAGGGGCCCGGCGAGCCCGGCTGTGGAGGCGACGAGCACCCCGCTGCCGAGGGTCTCGACCACCCCGCCGGCTTCCCGGCAGATCACCGTGCCGGCCGCGGCATCCCAAGGGTTGAGCCCGAGCTCGTAGAAGGCGTCGTAGCGGCCGCCGGCTACCCAGCACAGGTCGATCGCGGCCGAACCGAAGCGCCGGATGTCTCGCACCGCGGGAAGCACGGAGCGCAGCACCTCCGCCTGGTGGGCCCGCCGGCGGGCGTCGTAGCCGAAGCCGGTGGCGACGAGCGCGTGGTCGAGAGCCGAGCGTCCCTCGGCCACCCGGCACGGCGAGCCGTTGCGCCACGCGCCGCGCCCCTCGACCGCAGCCCAGGTCTCGCCGAGCGAGGGGTCCACCACGACGCCGACGACCGGTCGACCGTCGATCTCGGCAGCGACCGACACCGACCAGGACGGGAGCCCGAAGAGGTAGTTGGTGGTGCCGTCGAGCGGGTCGACGACCCAGCGCACGCCCGTGGTCCCCGGTCGGTCGGCACCCTCCTCGCCGAGCAGGCCGTCGTGTGGGCGCCGATCGGCGAGCACCTCGCTGATCAGGGCTTCCGAGCCGCGGTCGACCTCGGAGACCATGTCGGTGGCGGACGACTTGGTGCCTACACCGCTGCGCTGCACCCCGAGCCGGTCGACGGCGAAGGCCGCGGCCGCGGTGGCCGCCGCCAGGGCCACCTGCGCCAGCTCGCCGAGCAGCGGGTCCTCCCCCGGGGAGGGCCGCCCGAAGGCGTCCTCGCCCCGGGCCGGCAACGGCGGTCCGCTCACGCCCCGGTCGCCGGCGGCCCGTAGGGGGCGTCGGGGAGCTCGGCGGCGATCTCGAGCAGCCGGTTGTACTTGGCGACCCGCTCGCCGCGGGCCGGGGCGCCGGACTTGATCAGCCCGCAGCCGGTGGCGACCGCCAGGTCGGCGATCCAGGCGTCGTTGGTCTCCCCCGAACGGTGCGAGACCATCTGCCCGTAGCCTCCCGACCGGCACACCGCCATCGCCTCGAGGGTCTCGCTGACCGTTCCGATCTGGTTGAGCTTGATCAGCGCCGAGTTGCCGACCCGCCGGGTCATCGCGTCGGCGATGACCTTCGGGTTGGTCACGAATATGTCGTCGCCGACGAGGCGCACCTTGTCCCCGATGCGGGCGGTGAGCAGCTCCCAGCCGGCCCAGTCGTCCTCGGCGAGGCCGTCCTCGATCGACCAGATCGGGTAGCGCTCGACCAGGCCGGCGTAGTGGTCGACCAGCTCGTCGCTGCTGAGCAGCTCGTCGGGGCTCCAGCGGTAGCGGCCGTCGGCGACCCTGAACTGCGACGCCGCCGGGTCGAGCGCCACCGCGACGCCGTCGGGCCCGGCGGAGTGACCGGCGGCCCCGATCGCCGTGACGATCAGGTCGAGGACCTCCTCGGGGGTCGACAGCTCCGGAGCGAAGCCCCCCTCGTCGCCGAGCCCGGTGGACAGCCCCCGATCGGCCAGCAGCTTCCGCAGCGCCTCGTAGATCTCGGCGCCGGCCCGCAGCGCCTCGGCGAAGCTGCCCGCCCCGAGCGGGGCGATCATGAACTCCTGGGGCTCGAGGCGGTTGGGGGCGTGCGCCCCGCCGTTCAAGACGTTGAAGTGCGGAACCGGCAGGCGGGCCTCGACGTCCCCGGCGGGAAGCCACCGGTAGAGGGGGAGGCGGTCGGCGGCGGCCATCGCCCGGGCGGCGGCCATCGACACCCCGACGATCGCGTTGGCCCCGAGACGGGACTTGTCGGGGGTGCCGTCCAGGTCGATCATCGCCCGGTCGAGGGCGCCGAGATCCTCCCAGGAGCGACCGACCAGGGCGGTCGCCAGCTCACCGGTCACGTTGCGCACCGCCCGGCTCACCCCCCGCCCGGCGTAGCGGGCCGGGTCCCCGTCGCGAAGCTCGACGGCTTCACCGGCCCCGGTCGAGGCCCCCGAGGGGACCCCGGCGGTCCCGACCGACCCGTCCCCCAGGGCGACGGTCACCTGGAGGGTCGGTCGCCCCCGGGAGTCGAGGATCTCGAGGGCCCGGAGCTGCTGCACGCGGTAGGTCATGGCCCCGAGTCTCGCCCACCGGAGGCGGTCGGCGCCTATCGGTACGCTGGGGTGTGGCCGAAGTGGTCCGGGAGGTCCCCGATCGGGTGCTGGCGGTCTACGCTCACCCCGACGACCCGGACGTGGGCGCCGGCGGGGCGCTCGCGGCGTGGGCCGCGGCCGGCGCCGAGGTGCACGTCTGCATCGCCGCCGACGGGGCGAAGGGGTCGAGCGATCCGGGTGTCGACCCCGGGGAGCTGGCCGGGCGGCGTCGGCAGGAGGTGCTCGCCGCGGGGGAGGCGCTCGGGGTGGTCGCCCACCACTGGCTCGGGGGACGTGACGGTGAGATCGAGGACACCGCCGAGCTCCGGGAGGTCCTGGTGGCCCTCATCCGCCGGCTGCGCCCCGACGTCGTCGTCGGGGCCGACCCGACGGCGGTGTTCTTCGGCCAGTCCTACGTCAACCATCGCGACCACCGGGCTCTCGGTTGGGCGACGATCGACGCGGTCAGCCCGGCGGCGTCGAGCCCGCACTACTTCCCGGCCGCGGGCCCCGCCCACCGGGTGTCCACCCTGTACCTGTCGGGCACCTTGGAGCCCGACGTGTGGGTGGACATCGAATCCACCGTGGACGCCAAAGCCGTGGCCGTCGCCTGCCACCGCAGCCAGGTCGGTGAGCCGGGCGAGTGGCTGCGCTCGGTCGTCCTGGATCGAGCCGGGGCCGCCGGGCGGGCGGCCGGGGTGCGCTACGCGGAGGGTTTCCGGCGGGTGAGGCTGTCGTGAGGGTGGGGAAAGACCCCGCCACGCCCGCGGCGGACCCGGGCGGGGGGGAGCGGGCGATCGCGCATCTCGACAT
>JAKABK010000357.1 GCA_021796905.1 Actinomycetes bacterium | reverse complement strand
CGCGGCAGCGTCCTGCCCCTCTCGACCAGGGGAACCTCCATCGCGGTGATCGGCGCCAACGCAGGGACGGACCCGATGACCGCAGGGTGGGGGAGCTCGCACGTGGCCGCACCGTCCGTGCCGACCGCCCTGTCGTCGATCGTGGCTGCGGCCGGTCCCCGGGACCGGGTGAGCTACGTGGCCACACCGAGCTCGGTGGCAGCGCTCCCCGCCCCCACCCCCGACGAGTTGCGCCCCCCCGGGGGGCCGGCCACGGGCACCGACCTGTCCCTCACGGTGACGAACGCATCCGGGGCCACCGTCTACCGGGGACCGGCGTCCGACGGGAACACCTCGGTGTGCGTCGGCGCAGCCGACCCGGTGCCGCCGGCCACCTCCGGCACAGCACCGGTGCCGACCACTGCCGGCCCGAGCGCCCGCTCGGGTCCGCCCGGCGCCGGCCAGGCGACACACCCGGCCCTGCGGGAGGCGGGCGGGTCGGCAGATACGGCGCGACCGACGATCCCACGGCTCACCTGTCCGGCGTACCCCGGGCTACGGGGACGGACCGGCACCCGGGTGGTCCTCCCGCGTTCGAGCGGCGCCACGTCCGCCACCCTTTCCGGAACGCTGACACCGCCACGGACCGGCCTCTACATGCTGTCGCTGAGCTGCACGGGGGGTGCGGTGCTCTCCCTCGACGGGGGGGCTGTCGTCTCGAGCCCCGGGACCCACGGACCGATCACGTGGTCGGGGGTGGCTGACCTCGTGGGCGGACACCACTACCGGCTGAGCATCGCCTGGAACCTCTTCACCATGCAGCCGGGCCTGCCGTCGTTCGCGGCACAGTCCGGCATGCTGCACATCGGCATGGAGGACGTCTCCGGTGTCGTCGCCCAGGCGGTGGCCGCGGCCCGCCACTCGGATGTCGCTGTCGTCTTCGCCAACGACATCAGCAGCGAGGGGTTCGACCGGCCGTCCCTGTCGCTCCCCGGCCTGCAGGATGCCCTGATCGCCGCGGTAGCCGCCGCCAATCCCCGCACCGTCGTCGTCCTCTCCACGGGAGGGCCCGTGTTGATGCCCTGGCACGCGGCCGTGGCCGGCATCCTCGAGACCTGGTACGCAGGCCAGCAGTTCGGACCAGCCACCGCCGCGGTTCTCTTCGGTGCGGTCGACCCTGCTGGCCACCTGCCGGTGACCTTCCCGGCGTCCGCGTCGCAAGAGGCGGTCACGTCCCCGTCGCAGTTCCCCGGGATCGGGGGGGTGTCGGCCTACAGCGAAGGCCTGGACATCGGCTACCGCTTCGACCAGGCCAACGGTCTCACCCCGCTGTTCCCCTTCGGGTTCGGCCTGTCCTACACGACGTTCTCGCTGCATGGCCTGCGCGTCCGGCGGGTGGCCTCGGACGAGCGGGTCACCGTCACCGTCACCAACACCGGACCGCGGTCTGGCAGCGCCGTCCCACAGGTGTACGTCGGGTTCCCGCCCGGTTCCGGCGAGCCACCCGCCCAACTCGCCGCCTTCACACGGGTCACCCTCGCGCCGGGAGCGTCGTCGACGGTGTCGATGACGGTCGGGGGCCGTTCCTTCCAGACCTACCGCAACGGGTCATGGCAGACCCCGCACGGCACGTTCCGGATCGCCGTCGGCCAGTCGTCGGCGGACCTGGGCCTGGCGACCGAGGCCCCGGCGCCCTGACGGACCGGACGGCCGGGGCCCACGCCGTCCGCCACCGCTGAGGTACGCCGGCGACGTCCGGGGACCGGCGGTACCGGTCAGCGGTACCGGCCGGGGGCACCGGCCGGGCGCACCGACCATGCTGGTGCCCCAACGGTGCCACAGTGAGGCCGGCGGCGGCGCCGAGGGTCTCGGATCGGAGGTCATCATGGAAGGTGACGTCGTCAGCGTCGAACGGGTCGTCCACGCTCCTCCGGAGGCGATCTTCGCCCTGGTCGCCGATGCCTCTCGCCATCCTGACATCGACGGATCGGGGACGGTCCGCCAGGTCAAGCCCGGGGCACCCCAGCACCTGGGCCTCGGCTCGACGTTCGGGATGTCGATGCGCCTTGGCATCCCGTACTCCATGGTCAACACCGTGGTGGAGTACGAGGAAGGGCGGCGGATCGCCTGGCAGGCCAGACCCCCGGGGCTCCTCGGCAGGTTCCTGGCCGGACGCATCTGGCGCTACGAGCTCGAACCGGTCGAGGAGGGCACGCTCGTGCGCGAGAGCTGGGACGTCTCGGAGGACCACCAGCGGACCCTGCTGAAGCGGGGCAAGCTCCCCGAGATGACCCGGACGAACATGGAACGCACCCTGGAGCGGATCGAGGACCTGGTGGGAGGAGCTTCGAGCTCCTGAGGGGGCATCGCTCAGGGCACGAGCACGGCAGCGCCGTCGACCCGGTCGGCGGCCAGGTCGGCGAGGGCCCGGTCGGCGGCCTCGAGCGGGTAGCGCACCGTCGTCGGGCGGATCGGGATGCGGGCGGCCAGGTCGAGCAGTGCCCGCCCGTCGTCGCGCGTATTGGCCGTCACACTGCACAGGCAGCGCTCCTCGAACACGTGGTCCTGGTAGCGCAGCGGGGGGATGTCGCTCAGGTGGATCCCGGCGACAGCCAGCGTCCCGCCCCGGTCGAGAGCGGCCAGCGCCGGCGGGACCAGTGTCCCCACCGGGGCGAAGAGGATCGCCGCGTCGAGAGGCTCGGGGGGTGGATCGGCCGCTCCCGTCGCGCTCGAAGCGCCCAGGCGGAGAGCGAGCTCACGAGCAGCAGCCGAACGGGTCATCACGTGCACGCGACATCCCTCGTAGATGGCGACCTGCGCGGTCAGATGGGCCGAGGCGCCGAAGCCGTAGATGCCGAGGCGTCCGCCGGGAGCCACCCCCGAACGCCGCAGGGCCCGGTACCCGATGATCCCGGCGCACAGCAGCGGGGCCGCCTCCTCGTCGCCGAACGCGTCCGGCAGGTCGTAGACGAACGCCTCCTCCGCCACCAGGTACTCGGCGTACCCGCCGTCGATGTGCCAG
>JAKABK010000356.1 GCA_021796905.1 Actinomycetes bacterium | reverse complement strand
GGTCGTCGACCGTGCTCAACGCCGAGGGGATCGGCTGCTCGCGCGGGGGCGAGGTCGTCCTCGATGACGTGTCGCTGTCGGTCGGCCCGGGCAGCCGCCTCGGCGTCGTCGGCCCCAACGGCATCGGCAAGAGCACCCTGCTGGCCATCCTGGCGGGCGAGCTGCAACCGGAGCGGGGCGTGGTGGAACTCTCCCCGGCGTCGCTCACCGTCGGGCTGCTCACCCAGGAGCCCGACGCAGCCCCCGGCGAGACCCTAGGCGGCTACCTCGCCCGCCGGACCGGGGTGGCCGCGGCGAGCGCCGAGCTGGACCGCTCGACCGAAGCCCTCGCGCTCGACCCGGGAGCGCTCGATGACTACTCCGGCGCCCTCGATGTCTTCCTGGCGCTCGGGGGCGACGACTTCGAGGCCCGGGCGGCGGCGACCTGCGCCGAGGTCGGCCTACCCGGGGACCGCCTCGGAGCGGCGGTCGGGGACCTCTCGGGGGGTCAAGCGGCCCGGGCCCGCCTGGCGGCGGTGCTCCTCTCACGCTTCGACGTGCTCCTGCTCGACGAGCCGACCAACGATCTCGACTTCGAGGGGATCGGGCTGCTGGAGGGCTTCCTCGCCTCGCTGCCCGGCGCGGTGGTCACGGTGAGCCACGACCGGGCGTTCCTCGACCGGGTGGTCACCCGGGTCCTCGAGATCGAGGAGCACACCCATCGCGGCCGGGAGCACGCCGGGGCGTGGAGCGAGTACGTGGAACGAAGGGCCCTCGACCGCAGCCAGGCCGGAGCCGCCTACGAGGCCTGGCGGGCGGAGCGCCGGCGGCTCAGCGAGCGGGTCCGTACCCAGCGGGCCTGGTCCGAGGAGGGGGCCCGCAAGGCGGCCCGGCGACCGAAGGACAACGACCGGGCCCAGCAGGGATGGCGGGTCAACCGGACCGAGAAGCAGGCCGCCAAGGTGCGCACCTCGGAGAGGGCCCTCGCCCGGCTCGGCACGGTCGACAAACCCTGGGAGGGCTGGCAGCTCCAGCTCGACCTGGCGCCCGACAGCCGCAGCGGTGACCTGGTCGCCGCCCTCGACGCGGCGGTGCTGCGTCGAGGGGACTGGCAGCTCGGACCGGTCGACCTCGAGCTGCACTGGTCCGAGCGGGTGGCGATCACCGGGCCCAACGGTGGCGGCAAGACCACCCTGCTCCGCCTGCTCACCGGCGGACTGGACCCCGACGAGGGCCGGGCGCGGATCGGGCCGTCGGTGCGTTTCGGTGAGCTCGACCAGCGCCGGGCGCAACCGGCTGACGGCGCGACGCTGCTCGACGCGTTCGTGGCCGCCACCGGGGCCGGCGTCGAGGAGTCCCGCTCGAACCTCGCGAAGTTCGGTTTGACGGCGCGCCAGGTGGGACGGGCGTGGGGAGGCCTTTCCCCCGGGGAGCGGACCCGTGCCCGGTTGGCTGAGCTGGTGGTGACCGCAGCCAACTGCCTGGTCCTCGACGAGCCGACCAACCACCTCGACCTGCCGGCGATCGAGCAGCTGGAGGCGGCCCTCGCCGACTACCCCGGGACGCTGGTCGTGGTCACCCACGACCGTTGGCTGTTGGAGACGCTGCGCTTCGATCGGACCGTCCATGTCGCCGGCGGGCGGGTCCGAGAGCTGGATCGCCCGTAGGATGCGCCTCCCGTGAAGATCTACACCCGCCGCGGCGACGACGGCACCACCGGGCTGCTCTACGGCGGGAGGGTCCCGAAGACCGCGCCCGCGGTGGCCGCCAACGGCGCGCTCGACGAGGCACAAGCGGCTCTCGGCGTCGTGCGCGCCGAGGTGGAGCGCGGCTCGGAGCTTGATGTCCTGCTCGTCGGCATCGAGCGGGACCTGTACGTGGCGATGGCCGAACTGGCCACCGCGCCCGGCAACCGCCACAAGCTGGCCAACGGGCGCAGCCGGGTCGACGCAGCGATGGTCGAGGCGCTGGAAGCCCTGATCGACCGGCTGGCCGAGCGTTTCCCTCCGCTCACCGATTTCGTCGTCCCCGGACACGACCGGGTCTCGGCCCGCCTCGACGTGGCCCGCACCGTGGTGCGACGCGCCGAGCGGGCGGTGCTCGACGCCGAAGCCCGGCGCGTCGAAGGCGACCGCGACGCCCCGGGCGGGACCGAGCGCTCCTGGGTCGGCCCCTACCTGAACCGCCTCTCCGACCTGGTCTGGACCATGGCCCGTTGGCAGGAGCAGGGCGACTCCCTGCTGTCGCGACGGGCCGAACCGCTCACCACCGACACCGGCACCGACACCCGGTCACCCGAACCCCCCGAGGAGAACCGATGACCCTGCAGCTGACCACCCCGTCCGAGATCCCCGGAGACGTCGAGGTCCTCGGCGTACCGGTGCATGATGACCTGAGCCTGCCCGAGGGCGCCGGCGCCGAGCTCGACGCCGGGTTCCTCCGACGCTGCGGTTTCGAGGGCAGAGCCGGCCAGGCCCAGGCGGTGCCGGCCGACGACGGCACCTGCATCGTCGCCCTCGGTGTCGGGGCGGCCGGTCGGGTCGACGACGAGGTCCTGCGCAAGGCCGGGGCGGCTCTCGCACGCCACAGCGCCGAGGTCGCCTCGGCGGCGACCACCCTCGCCGCGGCCGCGACCGACCCGGGCGGGGCGGCCGCGATCACCGAGGGCGTCGCGCTCGGCGCCTACCGTTTCGCTGGCGCCCGCCGGGAGCCGCCCACCCACGCACTGTCCCGCCTGGCGGTCGTCGCCGCGGACCCCGACGCGGTGCGTCTCGGCGAGGTGCGGGCCAGGGCGACCGCCCGGGCGCGCGACTGGGTCAACGAGCCCGCCCGGAGCATGACCCCGACCCGTCTGGCGGGGGTCGCCGGCGAGCTCGCCCGCGAGCACGGCCTGTCGCTCGAGGTCTGGGACGAGCACCGCATCGTCGCCGAGCGTCTCGGCGGTCTGGCCGGGGTGGCCGCCGGGTCGGCCGAGCCGCCGCGCCTGATCCGTCTCGCCCACGAACCGGAGGGGGCGACAGCG
>JAKABK010000355.1 GCA_021796905.1 Actinomycetes bacterium | reverse complement strand
ACCCGGCGGAGAGCGCCGTGACCGCTGGACCGTCCTGCGCAGGTAGCCCGCCGTGAGGCCAACGTCGTCCCGACCGCGGAGCGCCTGGCCGTCCGCGAAGTGCTTAGCAAGGCTAAGGGTAGAAGTTCGGTAGAAGTCAGTCTCTCGGACGGCCGCCACACCCCCTCTGACCAGGACTTTCGCGGTGGGCGAGGGGGGACTTGAACCCCCACATCCTTTCGGACACAGGAACCTGAATCCTGCGCGTCTGCCAATTCCGCCACTCGCCCGAGTGGTCGGCCAAGCCTAGCCGACGCATGGACCCCGCAGCGAGCCCCCGGGCAGTACCCTTAGCGACCGACCATGGGACTGCAACAGTTCGAGCGACGTCTGGAGCGGGTCGTGGAAGGTGCGTTCGCACGCGCCTTCCGCAGCGGGCTGCAACCGGTGGAGGTGGGGCGACGGCTCACCCGTGAGATGGACCTGCGCCGGACGCTGGCCCCTCGGGGGACCTTGACACCCAACCGGTTCGTGGTGACGCTCTCCCCCGAGGACGCCGACCGGTTCGCCCCGATCGAGGACGAGCTGGTAGCCGAGCTGATCGCCGTAGCGAGAGACCATGCCGAGCGGGAAGGATACGTCTTCATCGGGCCGGTGACCGTGGAGCTCGACGTCGACGAGCACCTGGCTGAGGGGACCTTCGACCTCCACGGTGAGCTCACACGCTCCGGGGGCGGATGCGCCGTCGTCCTCCCTGACGGGCGCAAGGTGCCGCTGGGCGACGACCCAGTGACCATCGGACGGCTACCCGAGTGCGACATCGTGCTCGCCGACGGAAACGTGAGCCGACGCCACGCCGAGATCCGGCGCCATGGTGCTGCGTGGGTGCTCGCCGACCTGGGCAGCACCAACGGCACCCGCCTCAACGGTTTCCCGCTCACCGCCCCGAGCGAGCTGCGCCAAGGCGACAGCATCGCGGTGGGCAATACCGTCCTCCGCTTCGAGACGGCCTGAGGTCGGCCACCCTGACCGGACACCAGTCCAAGTGTCGACCCCACTGCTCACCATCCTCAAGTACGTCTTCCTCGCGGTCTTGTACCTGTTCTTCCTACGGGTGCTGCGAGCGGTCTGGATCGAGCTGCGGGAACCGAAGATCGCGACCGTCGACCGCTTCGTCGCCTCTGGCGAGACCGCGCTCGTACCAACGATCGCCCGTGCAGGTCCCGATCCCGATCCTGGGGGCCCGAGCGAGGCTCTCGTCGAGGTGACCGCCGAAGGCACCGAGATCCGCCGGTTCCCCCTCGGGAACGAGACCTCCCTCGGTCGCTCCCCCGGCTGCGGGATCGCCCTGGCGGAGGACACCTTCGTCTCGCAGGTCCACGCCCGGGTCTTCCGACGCGACGGACGGGTGTGGGTCGAGGACCTCGGCTCGACGAACGGCACCTACGTGAACGACGCCCGGATCGGCCCCCCGGTCGCCCTGAACGTCGGTGATCGGGTCCAGGTGGGCCAGACGGTACTGGAGCTGTCGTCGTGACCCGCCTGGTCGCCGGTTCGGCAACCGACATCGGACTGGTCCGCACGATGAACCAGGACCATATGCTCGTCGCCGAGCCGCTGTTCGCTGTGGCCGACGGGATGGGAGGGCACGCAGCGGGGGAGATCGCTTCCGAGACCGCTCTCGACGCCCTGCTGGGAGCCATCGGAGCCGACCCGCCCGAAGGAGGCTGGACCGCGACCGGGATCGCCGCCGCCGTCCGCGCCGCCAACCGAGCGGTGTGGGACGAGGCCCAGGCAAACCCCGACTTCAGGGGGATGGGCACCACCCTCACCGCCCTGGCCCTGGTCCGCGACGGGGACACCGAACGCCTAGCGATAGCCAACGTCGGGGATTCCCGCGCCTACCGGCTCCGGGACGGGCACCTGGAGCAGCTGACCGTGGACCACAACCTGGTCTCGGAGCTCGTCGCCGAAGGCCAGCTCCGACCCGACGAAGCCGAGACCCACCCTCAGCGTCATGTCCTCACCCGCGCCCTCGGCGTCTATCCCGATGTCGAGGTCGACGTCCTGCTCACCGACCCCGGGGCCGGTGACCGGTTCCTCCTGTGCAGCGATGGGCTGTCCCGGGAGGTGCCGGACCCCCAGATCGAGTCGGTGCTCCGCCGTCTCAGCTCCCCTCGCGACGCCGCGAGCGAGCTGGTCTCGCTGGCCCGCCTCCACGGAGGAAGCGACAACATCACAGTCGTGGTGGTCGACGTGGGCGAGGCGGACGCCGACCAATCCCCGGTGAGAGGAGATCGGGCCGTGCCGGGTCCCGGCGGCCCTGCACCTGTCGCTCCCGGGTACCCGGGAGCGACACCCACGTCGAGCGGTCCCGCCGGCGAAGGTGCCGCGCTGTCTGTCGCCCTCGAGCAGCGATCGGTCGCCCCACTCGAGAGCCCCCCTCCGGCCGGACCCATTCCGACGGGCATCGGGCGCCGGGAGCAACGCGAGCTCGAGCGGGCAGCTCTCGGTCCCCGCAATCGGGTCGTCACGATCCGGGTGGCGCTGTGGATTGCCGCGCTGCTGGCCGTGCTCGCCGCGGCCTACGGTGGGTCCTACTGGTATGAGCACTCCTCCTACTTCGTGGGCCTACGTGGCGACCGGGTCACGATCTTCCACGGGCGACCCGGTGGCCTCCTCTGGTGGCGACCAGCCACGACGGAAGTCACCACTCTGCGGACAGCCAGCATAGAGAGCATCTATCTGACGGATCTGCGTTCCGGAGTCGTGGAGCCGAGCCTTGCTGCCTCCCGCGCCTATGTGCGCAACCTGCGCCGGCAGGGACAGACCGTGGGCCTCAGCCCGACGACGACCACCGAGACGGCCCTGCGTGCCCGTCGCAAGGGTCCTCATCGAGCGGGACTGATCCTTTGACCGCTGTCAGCCAGGACGGCCCTCGGACCGCCTGCGCACCCGCAACCCCGCTCCTCGCAGGCCGCCGTCCTGCTCGGCGGCGGACCGAGCTGGGGCTGATCGTCCTGGCGTTCGCT
>JAKABK010000354.1 GCA_021796905.1 Actinomycetes bacterium | reverse complement strand
GGCCCGCCGGGACGATACGCAGAGGATGGTGCCGTGAACCCCTCCTCCCAGGGCTGCACGCCCGCCCCGACCGACGCGGGCGGTGCCGGACCGGCGCTGTCCGCCCCGGGTGCCGGGCCCGCCCCGGGTGCCGGGCCCGCGGGCCAGAGCGGGCCGGCCGAGCCGCTGGTGCGGGCCGCCGGCGGGGTCGTCTGGCGCCGGGACGGCGCTCCGGGCGGTGCGACCGGCTTCGAGGTGGTCTTGGTGCACCGTCCCAGCTACGACGACTGGAGCCTGCCCAAGGGCAAGCTCGAAGCGGGAGAGAGCGACGAGGCGGCAGCGCTGCGGGAGGTGGAGGAGGAGACCGGGGTCGTCGGCCGTCTCGGGATGGAGCTGCCCGCCACCACCTACATCGACCGTAGCGGACGTACCAAACGGGTCCGCTACTGGGCGATGACGGTCGCCTCGGGGTCGCCTGGCGGGGCCAACGAGGTCGACGACGCCCGCTGGGTGCCCCTCGACGAGGCCAGCCGGATGTTGAGCTACGAGCGCGACCGGGAGGTGCTCGCCGCCCTGGTCGGGGCCCTGGCCGTCTGACCCCGCTCCCGCTGTTCGGAGAGGAGCGGCGGGACCGGCTGGTAGCAGATCGACTCGGTTCAAACCGTCGGGGGCAGGAGCCGGACGACCTGCTCGAAGCACAGCCACAGCGGAACGGCCGCCACCACCACCCCGGCGGCGAGAGCCGCCGCCTTGCGCCAGCCCCGCCGGCGGGACGCGAAGACCCTGGCGGCCACCCAGAGGGCCACCACGAGAGCGCCGAAGGCGATCGCCGGGCCCCGGGCGTTCGCGTTGCCGGCGGTCAGGCTCGCGACGGTGGGCGCCGCCGAGGGGACCGCCCCCGAACCCGACGAACCGCCGGCCGACGAGGTGGAGGCGCTCCCGGCTCCGGCGCTCCCGCTCCCGGTGGCGCTGCTCGCGCTGGCACTGGCGGCGCCGAGCGGCCGATGGACCAGGCTCGCCGTCGGCCGGCCGACGAGAGCGGCGACGACCACGAGTCGGGAGGTCGCCGAGTACGGAGGGTTGCAGGTGGTGAGGGTGAGGATCGCCCGGCGGGAAGGGGCCAGCACCCCGACGTCGTCGGGGTTGACCACCGAGTGGCGCAGCACCCGGTAGTCGAAGGTCCTGCCCTCGGGATCGGTGATGTAGATCCACGCTCCGGCCCGCAGCCGGCCGAGCTGGAAGAACGGGGCGCCGTAGGTGGTGCGGTGGCCGGCGATCCCGACGTTGCCGTCCTGGCCGGGAAGGGGTGTTCCGGGATAGTGCCCCGGGCCCTGCATCAAGTCGTTCTCCGCCACGCCCTGCACGACGTAGCTGTCCACCCCGATCGAGGGGATGACGATGTGGTCGACCGCCTGGCCGACGGGCGGGGAGGGTGTGAGGGTCCCGTTCGCCGCTGCGTCCGACCTGGCGGTGCCCGGGGCCGCGGCCTTCGAGCCCGACCCGCCGACGACCGGGTCATGGGCCCGACCGCCGGTCCCGCCTCCCGCGCTCCCTCCCGAGCTCCCACCCGCGTGCCCGCTGCTCGAGGCGCCGGCGGAACCGGCGCCGGCATGCCCGCTCTCCCGGGCGTGCAGGGCGTTGAACTGCCGCTGGAGCACCGACTGGTCGTGGCTCTCGGTGAACCCGGTGCCCCAGAGCTGGTAGGCGACGAAGGCCAGGAGCACCACGCCGAGGGTGACCAGCCCGAGCCCCGCTTCCCTCACGACCCGACGCAGCACCTCGGAGAGCGGATGGGAGCGGGTCGCTGCCTCGGGAACCGGCACGGCGGCAGAGCTGCTCACGCACCGTAGGGTAGAGGCTACGCAGCGGTTCTCCACGGCGCCGCGCCGTCATCGGGCGTCTTTTGGCACACTGTGGGGGTGGCGCTGCTCCTGGTCCGACACGCCCACGCCGGCGCGCGCAAGGACTGGCAGGGTGAGGACCGCCTCCGACCGCTGTCGGCCAGGGGACGCCGCCAGGCGGAGGGCCTGGTGGCGCTGGCCGAGCCGTTCGCCTGTCAGAGGATGCTGTCGAGCCCCTACGAGCGTTGCCTGGCCACACTGCGTCCCCTGGCCGAGCACCTGAGCCTCCGGGTCGAGCCGCTCGAGGAGCTCGCCGAGGGTAACGCCACCTCGGCGCTCGCCCTGGTCAGGACCCTCGTCGACGAGAAGGTGGCTGTCTGCACCCATGGTGACGTGCTCGCCGAGGTGCTCGTCGCCCTGGCGGACGAGGACTGCCTCGAGCTCGGAGAGCGTCCCCGCCAGGCCAAGGGCTCGACGTGGGTGCTCGAGTCGCGCGACGGCCGCTTCGCCGCCGCCAGCTACCTACCGCCCTCGGAGGCGTCGACCGGACGCTAGGCCCGTGGTCCCGACCGGGGGTCGGGAGTGTTCATCTGGCCTACAGCTCGTGGTAACCGAACGGCCACCCAGGCGTGGGTTGGGCTCGATAGAACACCGGGGTCCGAGCCGTAACGACGCCCACCAGCCGAGGAGACGCCGTGCCCGACCTGACCACCACCCTCGACGAAGCCCCGCTCAGCCGGTTCCACACCCGCATGCTCTTCACCGCCGGGATGGGCTTCTTCACCGACGCCTACGACCTGTTCATCATCGGGACCGCCACCACCCTCATCGCCAAGCAGTGGCACCTGTCGTCCGCCCAGACCGGGCTGGTCAACTCGATCACGTTGATCTCGGCGTTCGTCGGCGCTTTCTTCTTCGGGCGCCTCGCCGACCGGGTCGGCCGGACCAGGATCTACGGGCTCGAAGCGGCGCTCATGGTCCTGGGGGCGATCGCCTCGGCGTTCGCCCCCGACCTGGTGTGGTTGCTCGTCTTCCGTTTCGTGCTCGGCATCGGGGTGGGTGGCGACTACCCGATGTCGGCGGTGCTCATGACCGAGTACTCGAACCGCAAGAACCGTGGACGACTGGTCGGATTGGTGTTCTCGATGCAGGCGCTCGGCACGATCGCCGGTTACGTGCTCGGTCTCACGCTCCTGTCGGCAGGCGTCC
>JAKABK010000353.1 GCA_021796905.1 Actinomycetes bacterium | reverse complement strand
CACTCGGGATGGCCTTCCGTGCGACAGGGCTGACGCGAGTGCGTCGCCGAATGGCGCAGTTCCCTCGGCTCGGTTCGGGACACCGCCGAACCGGTGAGGACGTCGAAGACGGCAAGCGGGTCGGGGGCCGTCGTTCCCGACCCCGATCCAGCCGATGCTGCTCACGCGAGGACGGCGGCCGCACACCGGTCGCTGCGGCGCGCCGGGTAGGTGGCGACGAGCTCGTCCCTCTGGCGAGGTGGGCGGAGAGGGTGACCTCGCCCACGCCGGCGTCGTCGACCACCCGTTCGACGCCGACGGGCCGGATACCTTCGGCGGAGCACAGTCGGCTGGCGACCTCGACGAGGCGGTCTCGGGTCGGGCGGGCGGCGCTGGTCCCGGCCGGCTCCTCTCTCCGAGGAAGAGCGAGACGGGTCTCCGAGTAAGAGCGAGACGGGCCGGTCTGTTCGCGCAGGCCGGGGAGGCCGAGATGACGCGCCCGCTCACGGAGGAGGTGAGAAGAGTGGCGCGTAGACAGGCGCATCAGCCGACCGAACAGAACCGGGTCGGACGCGCGAGGATCCCGGCTGAGCGGGCGGGGATGGGCCGGAGGACCGCGGTGGTCGCTCGCCACTCCGGCGTTTGGTGCCCGCGCCGCTCGACCGACCTGTGCACCCCGCAGACCGAGCTGGCCGACGTCGACACGGTGCTCGCAACCGGTGGCCCGTCCACGCGCCGGCGCCGGCGCACCCGCTCCAGGGTCAAGACGAACCCCGCGTGGAGGTGTTCGGGTGCCTGAACGGCGTCCCGCCGGGTGGCGACGTTGCCGCCTCCATCGTGGCGAGCAACTCGATGTCGGCGGCACGGCCGCGGCTCGAGGGCCTGGTCGGCGGAGTCAGACTCGTTGGTGGCGACTACCCCCCGAGAGGAGAGGTGTGATGGCGGATCTGGACTTCTACTTCGACCCGGTGTGCCCGTTCGCGTGGATGACCAGCAAGTGGGTGCGCGAGGTCGCTCGCCAACGGGACTACGACGTGGAGTGGCGGTTCATCTCTCTGCGCATGGTGAACGTCGACGTCGACTACGCCACCCACTTCCCAGCCGGTTACGAGCGGGGCCACACCGCCGGCCTCGAGCTGCTCCGGGTGGCCGCAGCGGTCCGCCATGACCACGGTGGCGGAGCGGTGGGTGCGCTGTATGCGGGGTACGGGGCGGAGCTCTTCGACTCAGCTCCGGGCCGCCAGGCCGATCTGCACCGCGACCCGGAAGGTTTCGTATCGCCGATCCTTGCCAGGGTCGGCCTGCCCGTGGGACTGGCCGCGACGGTCTCGGAAACCGCCTTCGCCACCGAGATCCGGGCGGAGACCGATCGTGCCCTTGCCCTGACCGGTCGTGACGTCGGCACCCCGATCCTGCACTTCCAGCCGCCCGGAGGCGCCGCCCTCTTCGGCCCGGTCATCAGCCGGCTCCCGAGTCCCGACGATGCGGTCGCCCTGTGGGAGCATGTCGTCGCCCTCGCTCACTTCGGGGGGTTCGCCGAGCTCAAGCGGTCACTGCGCGAGACCCCTCAGTTGCGGGCCTTCGGCGTCGAGGAGGGCGAGGTCGGGGTCGAGGAGGAGTGGCAGGCTGGTCACCGTCGCGACGCGGTGGGCACCTGATGCGGGGCGCTTCTGCCCTGCCACGGAACGCCGTGCCGGGACGAGCCCGCTGTCGCACTGCGGACCGGCAGCATGTCGACGGGGGCGGGACCACTCCGACGGCCGAGACCGAGGCAGGGAGAGTCCCACGGACCTGCGCCAACGTTCCACCGTGTTGACCAGCGGGGGCAGTGGGTTGACCGGCGGGGGAGGTGGCATCGGGGCCAGCCTCGCCCGGCAGTTCGCCGCCCATACCGCTCGACTCCCCCTCGCCGGACGTAAGGAGAGGCCGTTGTGAGGCGGTCGTCGCGGGTCACTCGAGCCGGTGACTTCGGCGGAGGAGTGATTTCTCGCGCCACTCGTGGACCCGCCACCGGACGCTCCAGGGGTGACGGAGCGGGATGGCGGTTCTGGGCGGTTGCGTACGCGATCGGTGCAGTCCTGGCCGGGGCCAACGTGCCCACTCCGCTCTACCCGTACTACCAGCGAGTCGACCACCTGTCGACCGCCACCCTCACGGTGGTCTTCGTCGCGTACGTGGTGACCGTGGCGGCCACGCTGAGCGTGGCGGGCCAGGCATCGGACCTCTTCGGTCGTCGTGCGGTCCTCGTTCCGGCGCTCGGCTTCGGGGTCCTGAGCGCAGCGTGCTTCGCCAGCTCCGGCGCGCTTGCCTGGTTGGTCGTCGGGCGGGTCGCCAGCGGCATCGCGAGCGGGGCGGTCACGGCGGCCGGCCCCGCCGCATTGGCTGATCTCGAACCGACCGCTGACGTGGGGCGAGCCTCGACGGTGGCGTCGGCTGCCGTCGTCGCAGGGCTTGCAATCGGACCAATGGTGAGTGGCCTGTTGGTTCGCTATGCACCCTGGCCCGACCACCTCGTCTACGTCGCGTTCGTGGCGCTCCTCGCCGTCGGGCTCGCTGGCGTCGCGGCGCTCCCCCGCTCGCCTGCGATGACGGGCGGGGCGCCCACCGGGATGACGAGCGCGGTTGCGAGGATGAGGTTTGCCGTCGGCCTGCTCGGTCGGCTGCGGCGTCCGTCGGTGTCTGCCGAGATCCGACCCCTGTTCCTCCGTACCGCCGTGGCCTTCTCGACCGGGTGGGTAGGCACGGCGATGTTCTTCGCGCTCGGCCCGACCTTCGCCGACCTGGTACTGCGTACCACCGACCCGATCGTCGGGGCGGCGATCGTGTTCGACGCGTTCGTCATGTCCGCCTCGGCTCAGCTACTCAGCCGGCGCCTGCCCAATGGGCCGGTGATGCGCTGGGGCCTCGGCCTGTTCGCCGTCGGGATGGCACTCCTGCCTGTTGCGTTGTCGCAACGCCAACCGGTGCTGCTCGTCCTCGGGGCGGCCGCCGCCGGTGGCGGCCAGGGTCTCACCCACCGAGCGAGTCAGGCAGCGCTGCTCGACGCGACCCC
>JAKABK010000352.1:2462-3031 GCA_021796905.1 Actinomycetes bacterium | reverse complement strand
CTACCTGCCCGACGATCCCGGTGTCCGGCTCCTGGCGGCCGAGGTGACCGCCTCCGCCGAGCACGCCACCCGGCTCACCGCCCAGGTGCTGGTGGACGGTCACCACCGCACCCTGAGCGGTGAGGGCAACGGCCCGGTCGCCGCCCTGGTCGACGGCCTGTGCTCCGAGCTCGGTCTCGACCTGGTGGTGCGGGACTACCACCAGCATGCCCTCACCGCGGGGACCGAGGCCTCCGCTGCCGCTTACGTGGAGATGGTCGGTCCCGACGGACGCAGTGCGTGGGGGGTCGGGATCGACTCGAGCACCCTCGACGCCGGGCTCCAGGCGGTCGTCAGCGCCGCCAACCGCCTCCGCCCCCCGGTAGGATCCTGACCCATGTCCCAACAGCAGGCCGAAGCGCAGGCGCCCCCCCGAGGTCACGTGCGGGTCGTCTACCTCGGCCCGGTCGCCCCCCACTGGCGGGTCGACTCGGACTTCGGCGATCGCAGCGTGATCGAGGAGATCCGCCAGCGGATCCTCGCCCGGCTGCTGCTGCTGCCCCCCCACGACCCGCAGTTCCGGCGGAACC
>JAKABK010000352.1:0-2452 GCA_021796905.1 Actinomycetes bacterium | reverse complement strand
AGCGGGTGGTGCGCGACGCGGAGCGCGAGAACCTGATCCTCGAGTGGGACCTCGGTCTCCCAGAGGGAGAGAGCGCCTGAAGCCAGCACGCCGGCGCCGACACCGGCAGGCGCGGTGGGTAGCGTGAGGGGGGTGACCGATGCCACCGCAGCCGCCGCCAGGCTCGGCATCGGAGTCGACGTCGTCCCCGACGCCGGGTTCGACGTCGACGGGAACCGCCGCTACATCAACCGGGAGCTGTCGACCATCGACTTCAACCGGCGGGTCCTCGCCCTTGCCGCCAACCCCGAGCAACCGCTGCTCGAGCGGCTCAAGTTCCTGGCGATCTTCTGCTCGAACACCGACGAGCTGTTCGAGGTGCGGGTCGCCGGGCTGAAGGACCAGCAGGCAGCCGGCGTGGCGAGCACCGCCCCCGACGGGCTGTCGGTCGCCGACCAGCTCAGGGCGGTCCGCAAGGAGATGGAGGGCCTGGTCGAGGAGCGTCGTCACCTCCTCTTCGACGTCCTGCTCCCCGCCCTGCGGGAGCGCGGTGTCATCCTCTGCCGCTGGAGCGAGCTGGACGGCGAGAGCCGGGGAGCGTTGCGGGAGGTCTTCGAGGAGCGGATCTTCCCGGTTCTCACCCCGCTCGCGGTCGACCCCGGCCACCCTTTCCCCTACATCTCGAACCTGTCGCTCAACCTGGCGGTGATCGTCGGGGACCCGCAGAGCGGGGAGCGCCGCTTCGCCCGCCTCAAGGTCCCGCCGCTGCTCCCCGGGTTCCTCGCCCTGCCCGACGGGCAGCGCTTCGTCCCCTTGGAGCAGGTGATCGCCGCCCACCTCGACGCACTGTTCCCCGGGATGGAGATCGAGAGCCACCACCCGTTCCGGGTGACCCGCAACGCGGACCTCACCTTGGAGGAGGACGAGGCCGACGACCTGCTCTACGCGGTGGAGATGGAGCTGCGTCGCCGGCGCTTCGGGCGCGCCGTACGCCTCGAGGTCGACCGGTCGATCACCGACGAGGTGCGCACCTTGCTCACCCGGGAGCTCGACCTCGCTGCCGAGGACGTCTACGACATGGACGGCCCGCTCGACCTGTCGGGGGTCTGGGCGGTCCACGACGTCGACCGACCAGAGCTCAAGGACGAGCCCTACTCCGCGACGGTCCCCGCCGCCCTGCTCGGGCCGGGCGGGGAGGCGTCGGGCGACCTGTTCGCTGCGATCCGTCAGGGTGACGTCCTGGTCCACCACCCCTACGAGAGCTTCGCCATGTCCACCGAGGCGTTCGTCACCGAGGCGTCGCGCGACCCCGGCGTGCTCGCCATCAAGCAGACCTTGTACCGCACCTCGGGGGACAGCCCGATAGTCCAGGCGCTGATCCGGGCGGCCGAGCGCGGCAAGCAGGTCGCCGCCCTGGTCGAGCTCAAGGCCCGCGGTGACGAGGCCGCCAACATCGGCTGGGCCCGGGCCCTGGAGCGGGCCGGGGTGCACGTCGTCTACGGGCTGGTCGGCTTGAAGACCCACTCCAAGACGGCGCTGGTCGTGCGCCAGGAGCCCGACGGGATCCGCCGCTACTGCCACATCGGCACCGGCAACTACAACCCCGCGACCGCCCGGCTCTACGAGGACATCGGGATCCTGAGCGCGTCGGCGCAGCTCGGTGCCGACCTCACCGACCTGTTCAACTACCTGACCGGCTACAGCCGCCGGGTCGAGTACCGCCAGCTGCTCGTCGCCCCGCTCGGCCTGAGGGCCCGGATGCTCGAGCTGATCGAGCGGGAGACCCGCTTGGCCGAGCGCGGCCGGATCGTCTGGAAGCTCAACAACCTCGTCGACCGGGAGGTGATCGACGCCTTGTACCGGGCGTCGGGCGCCGGCGTGCGGATCGACCTGATCACCCGGGCGATCTGTTGCCTGCGACCCGGGGTCCCGGGTCTCTCCGACAACATCTCGGTGCGCAGCCTGGTCGGCCGCTGGTTGGAGCACTCCCGGGTGTTCTACTTCGGGGCGGGCCACGGCGGTGACGAGGCCTCACCGGCCGAGTGCCTCGACGGTCGGGGCCCGCTTCCGGCCTCGATCCCCGCCGGCGGGGACTACTACATCGGCTCCGCGGACATGATGGAGCGCAACTTGGACCGTCGGGTCGAGGCGGTGGTGCCGGTCCCCGCTGCGCTGCACCCGAGGTTGCGGGAGATCCTCGAGGTGGAGCTTGCCGACGACCGGCTGGCGTGGCGGTTGCAGGGCGACGGCACGTGGACCAAGGTCCCGACCCAGCTCGGGATCTCCGCCCAGGACTGGCTCCCGGAGGCCGCCCGGCTGCGGGACCGGGCCCGCCGGGACGATACGCAGAGGATGGTGCCGTGAACCCCTCCTCCCAGGGCTGCACGCCCGCCCCGACCGACGCGGGCGGTGCCGGACCGGCGCTGTCCGCCCCGGGTGCCGGGCCCGCCCCGCGTGCCGGGCCCGCGGGCCA
>JAKABK010000351.1 GCA_021796905.1 Actinomycetes bacterium | reverse complement strand
AGGTCGTCGGCTCGCGACCCGGCCCTGCCGGATCTGGCCGCCTCGGACGCCCTCGGGGCCCGCACGACCGCGGGACGCGCAACCGGGGCGATCGGGGGGCGGGGCACGGCCTCGGCGGGGACCGAGTCGGGCAGCGGGAAGCGGTGCGCCGGCCTGGGTCCCGCCGGCGCCGGCGGGACGTCCCCGTAGCGTAGGTCCTCCTCGGTGAGGCGCCCGGCGACCTGCCCGGCTTCCAACGCCGCCTGGGCCTCGTCAGCGCCGATGATGCGGACACCCTCCGCCGACCGACGCTCTCCTGAACGATCGTTGCGTTCCGTCACCGAGATCCTCCTCCGTTGTCGCTCGTCGGCTGTCCCACCCCTCCCCGGTAGACCGGGGCTGATCCTCGGCTGGACCTTCCAGCCTCTCAGACGGCGAGAAGCTCGTCCTCTTTGTTGTGGAGCACCCGGTCGATCTCGGCCACGTGCTCGTGGGTCAGGTGCTCGAGCTCCTTCTCGGCCCGGTCGAGCTCGTCGGAGGAGATGTCGCCGTCCTTCTCGAAGGCTTCGAGGTCCTTGCGCGCCGAGCGGCGCAGGTTGCGCACGGCCACCCGCCCCTCCTCGGCCTTGTTGTGGGCGACCTTCACCATCGCCCGCCGGCGCTCCTCGGTGAGCGGCGGGAAGCTGAGACGGATCACCGCGCCGTCGTTGCTCGGGTTGACACCCAGGTCCGAACCTTGGATCGCCTTCTCGATCGCCTTCAACGATCCCTTGTCGTAGGGGGCGATCACCAGCACCTTTGCTTCGGGCACCTGGATGCCGGCGAGCTGCTGGAGCGGCACCTCCGACCCGTAGTACTCGACCCTCAGCTTCTCCACCAGTGCCGGTGCGGCCCGACCGGTCCGGATGGCCGCGAGCTCACCCCGGGCGTGGTCGACCGCCCGGACCATCTTCTCCCGGGTGTCCTCGAGGACCGCCTCGACGTAGCTCTCCTCCATCAGCGGATCAGCGTACCGATCCGCTCCCCCGACAGGGCGCGCCGAAGGTTGCCCGGTTGCATCACCGAGAAGTACAGGATAGGCATCGAGTTCTCCTTGCACAGCGTGATCGCCGTCAGGTCCATCGCTCGCAGGTCCTTGGCGATCACCTCGTCGAAGCTGACCTCCTCGAGCTTCCGGGCGTCGGGGTTGACCTCCGGGTCGGCGTCGTAGACCCCGTCGGTGCTGCCATGGGTGCCCTTCAGCAGGATGTCGGCCTCGATCTCGACGGCGCGCAGCGCTCCTGCCGTGTCGGTGGTGAAGAACGGGTTCCCGGTACCGGCGGCGAACACCACCACCCGACCCTTCTCCAGGTGGCGCACGGCCCGCAACCTGATGTAGGGCTCCGCCAGCTCCGACATCCCGATGGCCGTCTGGACCCGGGTGGGTTGGCCCTGGCGCTCGAGGGCGTCGCGCAGGGCGAGGGCATTGATGACCGTTGCGAGCATCCCCATGTAGTCGGCGGTGGCCCGGTCCATCCCCGCCGCCGAACCGGTCGCGCCTCGCCAGATGTTGCCCCCGCCGACCACGACGGCCATCTCGACCCCGAGCTCGCCGCGGACCTCGGCGAGCTCCGCCGCGATCCGGTCGACCACCACCCCGTCGATGGTCTCGTCCACGACCGGGCTGGCGAAGGCCTCGCCGGACAGCTTCAGCACCACCCGGCCCCACGGCTTCGACGCGTCGCCCACGGAGAGGCGATGTTAGTGGGCGGGGGGACCGGCCGGCCCGGCCGGCCCGCCCGCCGCCGCCACCGCCGGCAGGAGGGCACGCCGGCTCCGGGCCGGCGAGGGACCCCGCCCGGGTCAGTCGCCTATGACGACCTGGGCGAAGCGCACCACTCCGGCCGAGCCCAGGTACTGGAGCACCGACTGCTTGTCGTCCTTGGCGAAGGGCTGCTCCAGCAGCACCCCTCCCGGGACCCGCTTGTACCAGCCGTTGAGCTTGCCCTCCACGATCTTCGCGATCGCGGGCTCCGGCTTGCCCTCGAGGCGGGCTTGGGCCTCGGCGGTGGACCGCTCGGCGTCGATCACCTCTGGCGGCACCTCGTCACGGTTGAGGTACTGCGGACGCCCGAAGGCAACGTGGACCGCGAGGTCGTGGGCCAGCTCGGGACCGCCGCCGGAGAGCTCGACGAGCACCCCGTTGACCCCGCGTTCGTTCTGGACATGGAGGTAGGTGCCGAGCACGTGGCCGTCGGGCGCGCCGAAACGCACGACCCGGCCGAGCTCGATGTTCTCCTTCAAGGTCACCTTCAGATCGTCGACGGCGTCCTTGTCGTCGTCGACCGCGTCTTCCCCCTCGACGGCCACCCGCTCCGCCATCCGGGTCACCAGGGACACGAACTGCGGGGACTTGGCTCCGAAATCGGTCTCCGACTTGAGCTCGACCAGCGCCGCCGACCGGCCGTCGGGCGCGACGGCGACACTCACCGCCCCCTCGGAGTTCGCGTTGGCCGACCTCTGGGCCGCCTTCCCCAGACCACGTTCACGCAGCCACCTGCCGGCGGCGTCGAAATCTCCGTCGTTCTCGGTGAGCGCACGCTTGGCGTCCATCATCCCGGCGCCTGTGGCGTCACGCAACGCCTTTACATCCTTCGCAGTGAATTCTGCCATCTCGAGCTCCTTGGGGTATCGGTGAGGTGGGGGCCCGGCCCTGCCTAGTCGGCGGCCGGCGCCGCTTCCTCGCGCGCAGACGGGGGCTCGGCGGGCACCGGGGCCGAGGCGGGCTGGTCGCCTCGGCCCGCAGTGTCGGAGGCGTCCCCCGCGACGCCCGCCGCCTCCGGGTCAGCCGCCGGCGTTGCGGCTCCAGCGACCTGCGGGGCGACCGCCGGCGATGCGACGTCGCCGGCCCCCGCGCTCGGGGCTGCTACTTCCTCCACCGGCCCGGCGCCCCCATCGACCGAGCCGGCCAGTCGGGCCTCACGTTCGCTCTGCCACAGCGCCGCCTGACGACGCGCCTCACGCTGCTGCTCCGCCCGGCGGGCTTCCTCCTCGGGATCGGGCGGGGTCGGAACGCTC
>JAKABK010000350.1 GCA_021796905.1 Actinomycetes bacterium | reverse complement strand
GCGGGCCACGCTGGCGGTGGTGCGGGCCCTCTACGACTCGGCCAGCCGGGGCGTCCCGGTGACCCCGGCGGCTGCGCCGGGCGCGGCCGGCTGAGCCGTTCACGAGCTTCGCTGATCCGTTGAGCGCGCCGGGCTGTGCCAGCGCCAATGGGCACCTGCCGGGGGCGTCGGCGCGAGAGCGCACGCAGCCACCGACTGCCGCGCCAGGCCGGCGCTGGCGCGCTCAGCCGCCCGCGGCCCGGTCGTCGATCGTCCGCGCCGGCCACAGCTCGACCGCGGCCGGTCCCGGCTACGCGGCGACCCCGACCACTGCCGGGCGCTGGCAACGGCCGGTGACCGACGCGACAGGAGGTAACAGGAGATGTCCGAGCAGGACGGAATGAGCTACGCCCCACTCGGGCGTCCCCGGCCGGTGTGCGGTCCCGGTGATTTCGTGTTCGCCGCGGTCGGGCTCGATCACGACCACATCTACGGGATGTGCAACGGTCTGCTCGAGGCCGGAGGCACCCTCAAATGGGTCTACGACCCGGACCCCGCCAAGGTGGCTGCCTTCGTGGGGCGCTACCCCCTCGCGGTGCCGGCGGACGCGGAGGCGACGGTCCTCGACGACCCTGAGGTGGTCCTCGTCGCGGGGGCCAGCGTGCCTGCGGACCGGGCCGGTCTCGGGTTGCGGGTGCTCCGGCACGCAAAGCACTATTTCGTGGACAAGCCGCCGCTCACTTCCTTCGACCAGCTCGCCGCGGTCCGGGCCGAGGTCGCCGAGACCGGCAAGAAGTACGCCGTCTACTACAGCGAGCGTCTCCACGTGGAGAGCGCGGTGTTCGCCGGGCAGTTGATCGCTGACGGGGCGATCGGACGGGTGATCCAGGTCCTCGGTATGGGCCCGCACCGACTCAACGCCCCGAGGCGTCCGGGATGGTTCTGGGAGCGGGAGCGCTACGGCGGGATCCTCTGCGACATCGGCAGCCACCAGCTCGAGCAGGTCCTCTTCTACGGCGGCTCCGACCGGGGGAAGGTGAGCTCGTCACGGGTGGGCAACTTCGCCCACAAGGACCATCCCGGTATGGAGGACTGGGGGGATGTCAGCGTGGTGCTCGACAACGGTGCTGTCGGCTACTGCCGGGTGGACTGGTTCACGCCCTCGGGGCTCGGCTCGTGGGGGGATGGGCGTACCTTCATCCTCGGCACCGAGGGGACCATCGAGCTGCGCAAGTACCTCGACGTCGGACGCGACCCCGAGGGCGACCAGGTTTACCTCGTCGACAACGACGGGGAGCACCACCTGTCGGTGCACGGCAAGGTCGGCTACCCGTACTTCGGGCAGCTGATCCTCGACTGTCTCGAGGGCAGCGAGGAGGCCATGACCCAAGAGCATGCTCTCGCCGCCGCCCAGCTGTCGTTGGAGGCCGAAGCCAACGCCATCCGGATCGAGGATTGAGATGACCGATCAGACCCTGAGCCCCGACCGTCTCCTGCCGGCCGATCCGGTCACCCGGGAGATCGCCCGGCGTATCTACCAACAGGTGGCGGGGCTCCCGCTCGTGGCTGTCCACGGGCACGTGCCGGCGTCGAGGATCGCTTCTGATGAGCCGTGGCCCGACCCGGCCACGTTGCTGGTCGCCAAGGACCACTACGTGCTGCGGGTGCTCCACTCGATCGGGGTGCCGCTGGAGCGTCTGCTCGGTGGCGGCGATCCCCGGGAGCTGTGGCGGCTGTTCTGCGCCCGGTGGCCGGCGTTTCGGGGTACCAACACCCGCAGCTGGATGGAGGCCGAACTGGTCGAGCTGTTCGACGTGGCGTTGCCGCTGTCGGCCGACAACGCCGACGAGACCTACGACGCGATCTCCGAGCGGCTGCGCGAACCGGGGCTGCGACCCAAGGCGCTCTTCGCTCGGTTCCACCTCGAGGTGCTCTCCACCACCGACCCGCCGGGTGCCGACTACAGCGAGCACCGCAGCCTCCAGCGGGAAGGTCTCGCGGTGGTGCCCACTCTGCGTCCCGATTCGCTGTGCGACCCGACCCGGGGCGAGTGGGCCGAGTCCGTCGATGCTGCGGGTGTCACCAGCTACCGGGGCTTGGTCGAGCACCTCGCGGCCGAGCGTCGCCGTAGCGTCGAGGCGGGGGCCGTGGCCAGCGATCACGGCCACCTCCGGCCCGACACGGCCGACTTGGGTGACATTGCGGCCTCGTCGCTGTTCGACCGGCTCGCTGCCGGACGCGGTGGGCCGGGGGACGCCGAGGCGCTCTCCGCGCAACTGCTCACCGTCAACGCCGCGCTGTCGCTCGACGACGGGCTGGTCATGCAGTTGCACCCGGGTGTGCGTCGGGACTACGACCGGGCAGCGAGAGCCCGTTACGGCGCGGACATCGGGGCCGACTTCCCGGTGGCTGCGTCCTTCACCGACGCCCTGCGCCCCCTGCTGGAGCGCTACGGCAACGAGCCGGACCTGCGGTTGGTGGTCTTCACCGTCGACGAGACCGTCTACAGCCGGGAGCTCGCCCCCCTGGCGAGCTACTGGCCGGGTCTGTACCTGGGCGCACCATGGTGGTTCCTCGACGCCCCCGACGCGATGGCCCGGCACTTCGCTGGGGTGGTCGAGTCCGCCGGCTACGCCAAGCTCACCGGTTTCGTGGACGACACCCGGGCCTACTGCTCGATCCCCAGCCGTCACGACGTCGCTCGCCGGGTGCTCGCCGGTCACCTCGCCCGGCTCGTAGCCGAGCACCGTCTGGATGAACCCGAGGCGATGGAAGTGGCCGGCGACTACGCCTACCACCAGCCGAAAGCGCTGTACCGGGTCCGGACCAGCTGACCGGGCCGCTGTTCGCCTCCCGGAGCGTCGAGCGGGCCGGCAGCGGGCTCGGTCCGCGACCGGGCGGGAGACCACCGACCTCGACGCCGGAGCCTCCCGCGGGACGACCCGCCCCGTGGTGGCGGCCGTGCCGGTGACAGCTTGGGGGTCGCAGCGGTAGACGGCCGGCAAGCCGGACGCGCCGGTCGGCGACAAGTGCCGCGCCTCCACCCACAGCCCGCTCTC
>JAKABK010000349.1 GCA_021796905.1 Actinomycetes bacterium | reverse complement strand
CTCGGCGTCGAGCGCTCCCCGTCCCTCGGGGCCGACGCGCACCAGGCGCAACCGGCCGTTGCCGGTCGTGACCGCCGCGCCGTCGAGATCCCCCGGCGCGCCCCGGCCCGGGCCGTCCTCTGCCCGGGCGGCGAGCACGAGGAGGCGTTTCCCCCCCACCGTGGTCCACGCCCGGCCGACCCGGACGGTTCGCGCGAGCTCGACCGCCGGACGGGACCAGTCGAGCCGGAGCTCGGCGGGGGTCAGCTTCGCGGCGTAGGTCGGCTCCCCCGTCTGCGGCTCGGCTTCACCGAGGCCTTCGGCGAGCGCGTCGGTGAGCAGCTGCGCCCCGAGGCTCGCCAGTCGGGTCCGCAGCTCGGCCGCGGTCTCCTCGGCTCCGATCGGGGTGAGCACCCGGCGGTACACCGCTCCGGCGTCGAGCTGGTCGGTCACCTCCATCAGGCACACCCCGGTGACCTCGTCGCCGGCGAGGATCGCCCGCTCCACCGGGGCGGCTCCCCGCCAGCGGGGCAGCAGCGAGAAGTGCAGGTTGACCAGCGGCACCCCGCCGAGGACCGGGGGGCGCAGGATCTTGCCGTAGGCGACGACCACCCCGAGGCCCACCCCTGCGTCGACGACCGCCCCCGGGTCCTCGGAGACCGCCAGTCCCAGGCGGGTCGCGGCCGCCTTCACCGGGCTCGGAGCCGGTGCCGCCCCCCGGGACCGGCGCCGGTCCGGGCGGGTCACCACCACCGCGACGTCGTGGCCGGCGCCGACCAGTCGCTCCAGGCTCACCACGGCGTGCTCGGGGGTGCCGAGGAAGGCGACCCTCAGCGTCCAGCCCCCCCACCGGGCGCGCCCGGCGATCGGGGCACCGGTCCGCCCCGGGGTGGAGCCGGGCGGATGGTCACAGGGTGCACGGCCACCAAGGGTAGCGCCCGGGCCGCCGGCAGCCGCCGGTAGCCTCGCAACCGGGATGGCTCGCGGCCACTACTTCGACACCGACCCGGAGGTGGGCTCCGATCCCGGGGAGGTCCGCCTCGCGCTGGCGGACGGCCCGATGTCGCTGGTGGTCGACCGGGGGGTGTTCTCCGCCGGCCGGGTCGACCCGGGCACCCTCACCTTGCTGCGCTCGACACCGGGGCCGCCGCCGACCGGGCACCTGCTCGACCTCGGCTGCGGCTACGGACCGATCGCCTGCACCCTCGCCCGACGGGCGCCGCACGCGACGATCTGGGCGCTCGACGTCAACCGCCGGGCCCGGGACCTGACCGCCCTCAACGCCTCCCGCCTCGGGCTGGTCAACCTCACTGTCGCCGAGCCCGACCGGGTCGATCCGACGCTGCGCTTCTCGGGGATCTGGTCGAACCCGCCGGTCCGGGTCGGCAAGGAGGCCCTCCACGACCTGCTCGGCTCCTGGGTCCCCCGGCTCCTGCCGGGCGCTTCGGCCTGGCTGGTCGTCAAACGGCACCTCGGCGCCGACAGCCTCGCGCTCTGGATGGGATCGCAGGGATGGGCGGTGCGCCGGGTCTGCTCCAAGCAGGGCTACCGGGTGCTGCAGGTCGTCGTCGGGGAGCCCGGGTGAGACAGCTCGGTCCGACCGACTTGAAACGCCTCCATCGCGAGTGGAACCGGCGCAGCCGCTGCCGGCTGGCGCTGCTCACCGACGGGGTGTCGAGCCCGTTCAACCAGGGCAGCATCGTGCGGACCGCGGCCGCACTGCGAGTCGAGCACCTCTACCTGGCGGGCGGGGCGGTCTCACCCGCGCACGAGCGGGTCGGGCGGACCTCGATGGGCACCGAACGCTACCTGTCGTGGTCGAGCTTCGAGCGGGGAGCGGACGCCGCCGACGCGGCCCGCGGCGACGGCTACCTGGTCGTCGGCCTGGAGCTGGCCGACGGCGCCGTACCCCTGCACCAGTTGAGCGTCGCCGGCGACGTGTGCCTGGTGGTCGGTCACGAGGACCGCGGGATCTCCGCCGCGACGCTGGCGGCCTGCGACGCGGTGGCCTTCGTACCCCAGCTCGGGCGGGTCGGGTCGCTCAACGTGGCGACCGCCGCGGCGCTCGGCCTCTACGAGCTGCGCCGCCGGGACTGGGCACCCGGCGGTTGAGCGGCCGGCGGCGAGCCCGCCCGGGGACCAGGGGACCGCCGCCAAGCGATCAGGGGACCGCCACCCGGGGACCGGCTCCAGGGATCAGGGGATGATGACGCTGCGCAACGCCGCGCCCCGGCGGACCTCGGCCAGTGCGTCGTCGATGTCCTCGAGGGGGTGGCGGGAGGAGATCAGCTCCTCCAGGAGCAGCTCACCTCTCGACCAGTGCTCGATCATTCTCGGTATGTCCTCGCCGATGCGCGCCGAGCCCATCTTCGAGCCGAGGATCCGGATCCCGTCGTTCGGCACGGCGATCCCGTCGAGGTCGAGACGGGTGCCGTTGCCGGGGATACCGACCATCACCGCCGTCCCGCCCCGCCGGCACAGGCCCACCGCCTGCTCCATCACCGGGGCGGCGCCGACGGAGGCGAACACGTAGTCCGCTCCCCGCCCGTCGGTGAGCTCCCGCACCGCCGCGGCGACGTCGGTGGAGCCGGCGGCGACGGTGTCGGTCGCGCCGAAGCGGCCGGCCAGCGCCAGCTTCTCCTCCACCAGGTCGACGGCGACGATCCGCTCGGCGCCGGCGATGCGCGCCCCTTGCACCGCGTTGATCCCGACCCCGCCGATCCCGATCACCACCACGGTGCTGCCCGCTGCGACCCGGGCGGTGTTGAGCACCGCCCCCGCACCGGTGATCACCCCGCAGGCGAGCAGGGAGGCGGCCTCGAGGGGCAGCTCGGCGGGCACCGCGACGACCTGGGAGGCGTGGACGACCACCTCCTCGGCGAAAGCGGCGGTGCGCAGCCCGTGGCCGACGCTCGCGCCGGTCGAGTCGGTGAGCGGGCTGCGCCGGTCGAGGGCGAAGACCGTTTCGCAGAACACCGGCTCGCCGCGCCGGCAGTACCAGCACTCCCCGCAGGACCTCACCAGGGTGACGACCACCGGGTCGCCGGGAGCGAGACCGCTCACG
>JAKABK010000348.1 GCA_021796905.1 Actinomycetes bacterium | reverse complement strand
CCGAGAGGCGCAGCTCGTCGCCGTCGGGGAAGTCGTGCTCGCCGAGGGTGGCGACCACCCCGTCCCCGACGAAGGTGATCGAACCGTCGCCGGCCGGCGGGAGCGCCTCGAGCTCGCCCTGCCGGGTGATCGCGGTGGCCACGGCTCCGATCGGGGCGTCGGAGCCCACGAACAGGTCGACACGTCGGGTCAATCGTTCCTCCTCGGTGCTCGGGGATGTCGAGACGCCGGGGGAGCGCCGGCGGCTCCGGCGCGAACAGTCGAGCGGGGTGCGGGGTGGGCGGCGACGCCCCATCCGGTCTCCCCGCCACGATCCTGGCCGGTCGCGGCGGTCGGCGCAAGGCCGCAGGAGCGGCGGTCGGCGCAAGGCCGGGGGAGCGGGAAGGGATCGCCGGCTCGGAACGTTGGCCCATCGCGTGAGCTCACCTGCTGTGACCGTGACCGACCGCGAACGCGCCGACTTCTGGTTCGACCCGCTCTGTCCGTGGGCGTGGATCGCCTCGCGCTGGATGCTCGAGGTCCGCCGGGTACGCCCGGTGGACGTCTCCTGGCACGTGATGTCGCTCGCCTACCTGAACGAGGGGCGCGAAGTGGACGACGAGTACCGCGCGCTGCTCGAGACCGCTTGGGGCCCGGTCCGGGTGGTGACCGCCGCGGTCGCAGCCCACGGCGAGGAGGTTACCGAGCCGCTCTACAGCGCCCTCGGGACCCGCTTCCACAACGAGAAGCGGCCCAACGAGCCGGAGACGATCGTCGAAGCCCTCCGAGAGGTCGGGCTGCCGGCCTCGCTCGCCGACGCGGCCGGGGACCGGGCCCTCGACGACGCGATCCGCCGCTCGCACCACGCGGGTATGGACCAGGTCGGGATGGACGTGGGGACACCGGTGATCTCGGTGAAGGGCGTGGCGTTCTTCGGACCGGTGGTGAGCCCCATCCCACGCGGCGAGGACGCCGGCAGGTTGTGGGACGGGGTGCTGGCGGTCGCCGGCACCGACGGGTTCTTCGAGCTGAAGCGGACCCGTACCCGCGAACCGATCTTCGACTGATGACCACAGACCCCGCGACACTGCAACTGGGCCGCCACCGGGTGGGCAGGGTCGGCTTCGGCGCCATGCAGCTCCCCGGCCCCGGGGTGCTCGGCCCGCCCCGCGACCCCGCCGCGGCGCGTGCGGTGCTCCGCCGGGCGATCGAACTGGGGGTGGACCACGTCGACACCGCCCAGTTCTACGGGCCCGACGTCGCCAACGAGCTGATCCGCGAGGTTCTCCACCCCTACCCCGCGGAGCTGGTCATCGTGAGCAAGGTCGGCGCCCGCCGGGACACCTCGGGCCGGTGGCTGCCGGCGCAGCGACCCGATGAGCTGCGATCCGGGGTGGAGGACAACCTCCGCTCACTCGGCGTCGAGCGCATCCCGGTGGTCAACCTGCGCATCCACGACGGCGGGTCGCTGCCTGCCGACCAGCTGGTGAGCCTCGACGACCAGCTCGCTGCGATGACCGCGATGCGCGACGAAGGCCTGATCGGCGGGATCGGGCTGTCCAATGTCAGCCTCCCCCAGCTCGACCGGGCGCTCGCCGGCACCGAGGTCGTCTGCGTGCAGAACGCCTACAACATCGCCGACCGGTCCTCCGCGGCGGTCCTGGCCCGCTGCGAGGAGCGCGGGATCGCTTTCGTGGCGTTCTTCCCGCTCGGCTCGGCGTTCGCCGCCGACAACCCGGTTCTCGACCACCCCGGGGTGGTGGCGGTGGCCGGGCGCCTCGGGGTGGCACCGGCCCAGGTCGCCCTCGCGGGACTGCTCGCCGAGTCGCCGGTGATGGCCCTCATCCCCGGCACCTCGTCGGTGCCCCACCTCGAGGACAACCTCGCCGCCGCGTCGATCCACCTCGACCAGGACGCCCGGGCCGCTCTCGGGATCCCCGTCGGCGGGGGTTGGGAGGCGGTCTGATCGCCGCCGCCGGCGCCCGGCGGGTCAGCCCAGGCTGGCGACGGCCGCCTCGACCATGTAGCCGGCGGCGCACAGCAGCTCCTCCCCGCCGGGCGAGGCGACCAGCTGGAGGCTCGGCGCCCATCCGGATCGCGGCGTCGCCCGCAGGGGAACCGTGAGCGCCGGGAAACCGGCTCCGTTGACCGGGGCGGTGGCGAGCAGCAGGCTCCCGTCGTCGGGCTCGCCGAGCAGTGGCGGGGGCCCGAGCAGGGTGGGCAGGGCGAGCGTCCCACCGGCCCGGTCGATCGCCCGGGCCAGCTCCCGGCGCCACCCGTCGAGCTCGCAGATCGCTGCGGTCAGCTCCGCCGGCGCCAGCGACCCGCCGAGGGCGATCATCGAGGTGATCCGCGGGTCGATCCCGTCCGGCTCGGGGAGCAGGTGACGGTCCGCTTCCCACGCCTCGGCGAGGATGACGGTGAGCGTCGCGTCCCCGGCCCGGGCCCAGCCGGGGAGGCGCAGCTCGCTCACCGGGAGCCCGGTGGCGGCGAGGAGCTCGTCGAGGGCGGCGTCCACCTCCGGGTGGGTGCCGGGCAGACGCACCCGCCCGATACCCGCCGGCGGCTCCGACCCGGGCGCGAAACCGGCCTCGAGCAGCTCCATCCCGGCGACTACACCGGCGACGTCACGGGCCATCGGGCCGACCGTGTCGAGACTTCGGGCGAGGGGCCACACCCCGCCGAGCGGGACCCGACCCCAGGTGGTCTTCAACCCGACCGTCCCGCAGCACGCCGAGGGGACCCGTACCGACCCGGCGGTGTCGGTACCGAACGCCACGTCGGCGACCCCGGTCGCCACCGCCACCGCCGAGCCGCTCGAGCTGCCGCCCGGCACGAGCCGGCGGTCGATCGGATTGACCGGCGTCCCGAACCACGGGTTGACGCCGGTCGCGCCGGCGGCGAGCTCGTGGAGGTTGGCCTTGCCGACCATCCGTGCGCTCCCAGCCCCGACCGCCGCCCGGAGCCCCGCCAGGCAGGGCGCGTCGGCCGCGGCGGGCCCCGCCCGGCGGGCGACCGCCCGGCTGCCGGCGGTGGTCGGAACCCCTCTCCAGTCGATGAGGTCCTTGAC
>JAKABK010000347.1 GCA_021796905.1 Actinomycetes bacterium | reverse complement strand
GTCGAGGGCCTCGGCGATCGAAAAGCCGCGCTTCTCCCAGGCACCGGCGAGCTTCGCTTCGTGTGCCGGGACCCGCAGCCGGTCGCGCCATTCGCACGCGGTACTTGGCGAGACCCCCGCTCGGAACCAGGGCGAAGCGTGCTCGGGGTCATTGAAGCCGGCCGCGCGCCACGCGAGGAGCTTGCGCGCGGAGAACGCGCGGTCTGCGCCTCGACCACGCGCATCGGCAGCGAGCTCTACATCAGCGTCAAGACGGTGAAGAACCATCTGGCCAACATCTTCGACAAGCTCGACGTCCGTGACCGCACCCAGGCGGTCCTCCAGGGGCTCCGGCTCGGCTTGGTGCACCTCCGATGAGCCCTGCCGGCCCGCGGCGGGACGCGGGAATGAGACGGTGGACCTATCGACCGCCGGCACCCCCGCTGCCACCATCGGTCATCCCCGCAGCGAGCGGGGCCACGTCGGGGCAGACCGGCCCCGCCCAGCCAGACAAGGACACGAACCATGACCCAGCTCACGATGCTCTACCTCAATGTTGTCGGATGGTTCCAGGACCGGGAACGCGACGAGCGGGGCGCGAGCCTCGTGGAGTACGCCCTGCTGCTGGTCCTGATCGCCGTGGTGGCGATCGCCGCCCTGACCTTCCTCGGCGGCACCGTCGCCAACACCTTCAACAACGTCGGCAACGCGATCAACAACGCGAACGGATAGCCGGGACCGGGGACGGGACCTCCCGGCCGAGGCGAGCGAGCCAGGCGAGGGTGCTCCGATGAGCCCGGAGCTGTCGCTCCCCGGACCCGCAGTCGACGACGGGCAGCAGGCACCCAGCAGACGCCTGCTGCCCGTCGCGGCGGTCGGAGCGTTCGTGGTCGTCGGCCTGGTCGTGCAGCTCCGTCTCCCCCAGTCCGACCTGGAGGTGTACCGCCGCTACGGCCTCGCCACCCTGCACAGCCGGGGGGCGATCGCCCTACCCCGCGAGTACCCCGCGGCCGCCGGCGTGGTATTCGCGCTGGTCGCCCTCGTCGCCCCTTCGGCAACCGGCTTCACCGTGGCCTTCGGCCTGGCGATGGGCGCGGTGCTCGCCGCCCTCGTCGCCGCCGGCGGACAGCTCTTCGCCGACCGGCGCTGGGGTCTGCGCACCCTCCTCTACCTGACCGCCGCCGCCATCGCCATCGCCCTCGGCCGCTACGACCTGCTAGCGGCACTGGCGGCCACCCTGGCGGTCGGGCTAGCCTCCCGGGGTCGTTGGGGCGGCGCCTGGGTGGCAGCGGTGATCGGCGCCGCCCTCAAGATCTTCCCGGTGCTGCTCCTACCCGGCTTCTTCGTCGCCGAGTGGCGCAGCACCGGCCGACCCCCCTGGCGCCGGGTCGCAGTCACCGTCGCGGTGGGAGCGGCAGGCGCCGGGGTGCAGAACGCGCTCTCCCCGGGAACCCTGCTCACCCCGCTGGTCTACGAGCTGCGCAGGGGGGTCGAGGTCGAGAGCCTCGCTGCGTCGATCACCGCCCTGGTGCACCCCTTCGGGCTCGGATGGCACTTCGCCTTCGGGTCGATGGAGCTGATCGGCCCGCACCAGGCGGTGATCACCACGGTCCTCACCGTCGCCGAGCTCGCCTGCCTGCTAGCTGTGTGGGTGCTCGCCTGGCGGGGCCGGCTGTCGGTCCCGGCCGTCGCGCTCGCGGTGCTCACCGTCGCCATCCTCGGGGACCGGGTCTTCTCTGCGCAGTACCTGATCTGGCTCGTCCCGCTCTGGGCGCTCTGGCCGCTGCGGGCCGGGTGGGTGGCGTCCGCCGCCCTCACCACCATGGTCTTCCCGCTGTCCTTCGTGCTCGCCTTCTGGCTCCCGTCGCTCGGGGTCCAGGCCGGCCCCTACCCGGTACTGGCGTTCGCCGCCGTCCGCAACGCGGTGCTCATCTGGGCGTCGATCGCCTGGTTCGTCGGCGAGCTCCGGCGGGAGCCGGTGCGGCTCGTCCCCGGCAGGCAAGCGCGACCCTCCCCCGCCCTCCGGGGATCCTGCAACGCCTCTGTCCCAACTACTCTCCTCGACGAGGGAGGCATCTCATGACCAGAAGACTGCTCGTGGCCGGGCTCGCCCTGCTGCTCGCCGTCGCCGCCGGCGGTGCTGCTTACGCCTACCTGCACGGCATCCAGCAGCGGGCCTACCACGACGCCGCCCTCGTCCCGGTCTACCGGGTCGACAAGCCGGTCCCGGCCGGGACACCGGCGTCGGCACTGGCATCCCAGGGCCTCGTAGGCCGGGGTGTGATCCCCGAGCGTTACCGGCCGGCCGGCGCGGTCACCTCGCTGTCGAGCATCCAGGGGGAGCTGTCGACCTCGGAGCTCTCGCCCGGCGAGGTGCTAGACGCCTCCCAGTTCGCCTCTCCGGCGGCGGTGGCGGCCACCCCGGCGGCGGTGATCCCACGCGGCGACGTGGCGATCTCGGTCGCAGTCGACTCGATCCACGGTGTCGCCGGCCTGGTCGAGCCGGGCGACAAGGTCGACATCCTCGTCGAGATCGCGGGGTCCCCCACCGCCGAACGCTTCTTGTACCAGGACGTCCCGGTCCTCGCGGTGGGCTCCTCGACGGTCTCACCCACCGCCAACCAGACCGACGCGGCCAGCAGCGCAGCGTCGACCACGACCACGACCACCGGCTCTGCGGGGTCAGGGTTGATCACCTTCGCGGTGCCGCCCGCCGCGGCCCAGCGGATCGCCCTCGCCGAGAGCGACGGGGGCGGGGTGACCGGCGAGCTGTACCTGGCGCTCCTGCCGAGCAGCGGGGGTACCTCCCCGGTCAGCTACCCGCCGGTCGACGCCAGGAACCTCTTCACCAACCAACCGACGCCCTGAGACGCTCGTCATGACCTTCCGCCACGGCCAGTCACCGCCCCCGGTTCCCCCCGACCTGCCCTGGGTCGCGGTCGTCGAGGACGACGCAGTGCTCCTGACCGGCCTCGTAACCGCCCTCGACGGGGTCCCCGGGGTGCGGCCGTTCACCAACCTCGACGAGGTGCTCGACGACGACGCCTACGAGTCGGCATCCGGTGTGGTCCTCGTGCTCGGACCGTCGCAG
>JAKABK010000346.1 GCA_021796905.1 Actinomycetes bacterium | reverse complement strand
GAGGCGAGCTCGGCGATCTGCCCACAGGTGAGGTCCGGCACGCTCCAGGAGGGGTGGGTGAGCAGGATGCGGGTGACCCCGAACCGGGCTGCTTCGGAGAGGACCAACCCGATCTCCTCGGCGTCGAGATGGCCGGTCGCGAGGACGGCGTCGGCGTCGGCGATGATCTGGAGGACCTCGGCGAGGGCTTCCCGGGTGTCGGGGTCCCCGAGCCGCAGGCGGACTGGTGGGGTGCCACCGACGACACGGTGGGTCGCGGTGGCCCGCGGCAACTGCGCCCGGCGGTGGAGGGCCGAGTCCTCCGTCGGCATCCACACGACCCGGGCTCCGAGGGCAAGCTCGACCGCTACCGCGACCGGGTTGATGCCCCCCACCGCCCGGTTCAACACGACCGACCCGTAGACCGGGAAACCGGTCCTCGCCGCTGCCAGGCGGGCCCGACCACCGGTCGGCTCGTTGTGGCACTTGAGCACGCAGCCGTCGTAACCGGCGTCCCGGTAGGCGGCGACGGTGTCGAAGTCGTCCCGGCCACGTTCGACCAGGTCCGGCGCCGAGTGCACGTGCAGGTCGAACATGCTCCCGGCTCAGCTGTCCCGGGGCGGGCGTCGTGGCGCTCCGGCGACGCCGGTCATCCCAGGCGATCCGGGCTCGGGGAGCGGTCCCGGAGCGCAGAGCCGAAGAACTCGTCGAGGATGCCCACAACTCGCCGGAAGGTGGGGTGCTCGTCGAACATCCACTCGGTGTGGCCAGCGCCTTCGAGGACCACGAGGCGTTTCGGGTCCGAGGCCAGGTCGTAGAGCCGTTGGGCTTCCTCCAACCGGTGGAGCCGGTTGTCGGCGCCGTGGACGACGAGCAGTGGTCGACCGGCGAGCCGGTGCACGACCCGCTCGGGACTGAAACGGAGCAACCGGTCGGCGGACTCGAGAGTCACCCCGCTACCGAACCCGGGCGCTTTGTACAGCTCGGTGTCGACGTAGCCGTCGGTGCGCTCGTCGAGGTCGAGGCGGACGATGTCCCACGGTGAGGTGATCTCGGAGCGCCCGGTGGTCGCCCGCCGGGCACGGTCGGCACCGATCCGCTCGACGAGGCGCGACCAGGAGTCCTCGTCGTGCATGCCACGGGTGGAGCGCTCACCGTCGCTGATGCAGTTGACGGCGGCGACGGCTCGGACCCGTGGGTCCTCGCTCGCCTCGGCGACCACCACACCGCCTCCCATCCCCCAGCCGAGGAGGCCGATCCTGTCGGGGTCGACCAGACCGCTGCCCGCCACCCGGTCCACCGCGGAGCGGAGGTCCTCGACCCACTCCTGGGGCACCAGCCGCCCGCGCTCCCCCTCGCTCCAACCGAAACCGCGGTAGTCGAACGCCAGGACCGCGTAACCGAGCGGGGTCAGGGCACGCGCGAAGCGTTCCGGGTGGATGACCTTCAGGCCTTGGTAGCCGGAGGAGACCACCACGACCGGCGCCGCATCCGACGGGCCCGTACCTGCCGGCAGGTGCAGATCGGCGTCGAGACGGCACCGCTCACTGAAGAACGCCAGCGGGTGGGGCTGTGACACGGCGTCGACCACGTTCGTCTCCCTCGGACCGGCGCTCAGGGCACCCGGGGTCCCGGGCGCCGGTCCGGGCACGCGCCGAGGATAGCGATCGCAAGGTGCGGGTCGCAGCTCCCGGTTGCGCCCCGACGACCGGGGACGCATCGTTGGCCGCGTCCGGGCCGGCGGACGTCGGGTCCCGCTACCGGGCTCGAAGGTCCTCCGAGGCAGCTTCGAGCCGGGCGCTGACCTCCGCGAGGGCCTGACGGGCTCTCCGGGCGGCCGGCAGTCGCAGGACCCGCTCGGCGACGACCTCGGTCCGGCTCTGGGTGGTGCCCGCGGCCCGGAAGAACCGCCGACGGACCCTGCCGATGATCAGGACCTCCTCGGCGACGTCGAGCGTCGACGCCCACGCCGGCGCCCCGGTCCAGGCGACCGGGACGGTCTCGGCCGGGCCGTCACCGGAGCGGACCGTCACCTCCAGGGTGAGGAGCGTCGAGCCCGACCGCAGCACCCGCCCCGCCGCCGGTCTCGAGAGGTGACCCGAGATCACCGTCACGTTGAGCATGCTGTCGCCTCCTCGGTCGGACCGGCCCCGGTGCCGGCCGTGAACCTCCGCTCGATGGGACCTCGGGGTCCGACGGGCCGGGGGTGCAGGCCCCGGCGACGAGGACCGCGACGCTATTCGGGGGCTGCGACGGCCGAGCCCGGGCTGCCCGGTTCAGCGCAGCGCGCGCAGCCGCTGGCGCACGTCGAAAGCGTCAGGGTCGGCGGAAGCCACCCGGGCGAACATCTCCCGCGCCCGGGGCAGCTCCCCGGCCCGTTCGTAGAGGTCCCCGAGGACGTACCACTGCCGCAGATGGCGATCACGGGGGTGCTCGACTCGTCGGGAGGCTCTCTCGAGCAGATCGATCGCTGCTCGCAGGTCGCCCCGGTCGGCACGGACGCCCGCCGCGACGATCCTCCCCTCGGCGACCAGGTCGGGGTCCGGTGACGCGGAGCGCAGCTCCTCCCACAGCTCGTCGGCCGCGGGGTAGCGCCGCAGCGCCCGGTAGCAGTCGGCGAGGACAGGGTGCTGGTCGTAGGACCCGCTCAGACGACGGAACGCCTCGAGCTCCTTGGCTGCCGCCTCCCATCTCCCCAACTGGTACAGGCACAACCCGTTGAGCTCTCTCACCGCCGGGCTGTCGGGTGCCTCACCGCTGAGAGCGCGCAGCAGCCGACGGGCCTCCTCGTAACGTTCCCGCTGGTAGGCGTGGCTGGCGTCGGCCAGGCGCGAGGCGAGCCGAGCGCCCCGGGTGACCCCGGCCGCCTCGGTGAGCTCACCGACCACCTGCGTCGGGACGTTGAAGCGGTGTCCTCCGCCGGCGTCCTCGGCGCTGGCGGGGCCGGCGGGGCGGTTGCGTGCCGCCGGCCCGGGCCGGCGTCCACTCCCGCTGCGCCCCTCCGTGCCGGCGCGACGGTGCTCGAGCGCGCCGGGATCCTCGGGCTCCCAGCGCTCCTCCGGCTCCCAGCGCTCCTCCGGCTCCCAGCGCTCCTC
>JAKABK010000345.1 GCA_021796905.1 Actinomycetes bacterium | reverse complement strand
GCCAACGACACACGCTTGGCCCCGGACTGGCCGGCGTCGAAGTCCGCTTTGATGCCCTCGAGCACCGGGAGCACCCGGGCGAGCTCGGCGGGGTTGTTGACCTCCCAGTCCTTCTGGGGTGCCAGACGGATCCTGCCCCCGTTGGCCCCACCGCGTTTGTCGGTGCCCCGGAAGCTCGACGCGGCGGCCCAGGCGGTCCGGACCAGCTGCGGGACCGACAGCCCCGAAGCGAGGATCTTCGCCTTCAAGGCGGCGACGTCGTTCGCGTCGACCAGTGCGTGGTCGACCGCCGGCACCGGGTCCTGCCATATCTGGGGCTCGGCGACCCACGGACCGCGGTAACGGGCGATCGGGCCCATGTCGCGGTGCAGCAGCTTGTACCACGCCTTGGCGAACGCCTCCTCGAGCTGCTCGGGGTGCTCGTGGAATCGGCGGGCGATCGGCGCGTATATCGGGTCGACCTTCAACGCGATGTCGGTGGTGAGCATCATCGGCGCGTGCCGCTTGGCGGGGTCGTGGGCGTCGGGCACCTTGTCCCGGGCCGCCGGGTCGGTCGGGGTCCACTGCTTGGCGCCCGCCGGGCTGGTCGTCAGCTCCCAGTCGTAGCCGAGGAGGTTGTCGAGATATCCGTTGTCCCACTTGGTCGGCTCGTTGGTCCACGCCCCCTCGAGCCCGCTGGTGTAGGTGTCGTCACCCTTGCCGGTGCCGTAGGCGTTGTGCCAGCCGAGTCCCTGCTCCTCGAGCGGGGCGGCCTCGGGCTCGGGCCCGACGTACTCGGCGCCGACCGCGCCGTGGCACTTGCCGAAGGTGTGGCCGCCAGCGATCAGGGCGAAGGTCTCCTCGTCGTTCATCGCCATCCGGGCGAAGGTCTCCCGGATGTCGCGCGCGGCGGCGAGCGGATCGGGGTTGCCGTTGGGGCCCTCGGGGTTCACGTAGATGAGGCCCATCTGCACCGCGCCGAACGGCCGGGCGAGCTCGCGGTCGCCGCTGTAGCGCTCGTCGCCGAGCCAGGTGTCCTCCGGACCCCAGTCGTTGTCCTCCTGCGGCTCCCAGATGTCCTCACGCCCGAAACCGAACCCGAAGGTCTTGAAGCCCATCGCCTCATAAGCGCAGTTGCCGGCGAAGATGATCAGGTCGGCCCAGGACAGCTTCCGGCCGTACTTCTGCTTGACCGGCCACAGCAACCGGCGCGCCTTGTCGAGGTTGGCGTTGTCGGGCCAGCTGTTGAGCGGAGCGAACCTCTGGGCGCCGGCACCACCACCCCCACGGCCATCGTGGATACGGTAGGTGCCCGCAGCGTGCCAGCTCATCCTGATGAACATCGGCCCGTAGTGCCCGTAGTCGGCCGGCCACCAGTCCTGCGGGTTGGTCATCAGCTCGATGACGTCGCGCTTCAAGGCCTCGAAATCGAGGGTCTCGACCTCTTTCTTGTAGTCGTAGCCCTCGCCCATCGGGTTCGACAGGGGGGAATGCTGGTGGAGGACCCGCAGGTCCAGCTGGTTCGGCCACCAGTCACGGTTGGTCCTGCGCCGGACCGGCGCCGGGTACGACGGCATCGGCTGCCCACCCTGGTTGTCCGCGCCCTGGTTGCTCATCTCCGCACCCTGGTTGCTGCTCTCGGCCACGTCGATCTCCTGTTGCTCGGTCGTGTTGCTCGGTCGTGTTGTCGCTCGGTCGTGCGGTCGTTGCCCGCCCGGTTGGGCCACCCTAGCCGGGCTGTTAGAACGGGTCAAGAGCAAGAGGGCCTCCAGTTCTGTAGCTGATAGGATCTCTCGGGTCCACGAGGAGGCTGTCATCAGCGAACTGGTCGATCGACTGAGGGATCGGGGTTGGCGGCTCACCGCCCAGCGCCGGGTGGTCGCCGAGGTGCTCGCCGGCGAGCACGTGCACCTGACCGCCGACGCGGTCTACGGCCGCGCCCAGCAGCTGCTCCCCGAGATCAGCCTGGCGACGGTCTACAACACCTTGAACGAGCTGGTCGACATGGGCGAGGTGCTGGAGATCTCCACCGGCGACGGCCCGAAGCGCTACGACCCGAACACCACCGCCGCCCACCACCACCTCTACTGCGTCGACTGCGGTGCCCTGCGCGACGTCACCCCCGACGGGCTCGACCGCTTGGCGCTGCCGACCTCCGAGCGGCACGGCTTCGAGCTGGTCGACGTGGACGTCGTGTTCCGGGGCCATTGCCCCGACTGTCGGAGCACCGAGCCTGCCGGTAGCCCGGCACCACCTGACCACCTGACCACCGCTCCACCGGCCACCTGACCACCGCTGCGCCGGCCACCCGGGCAGCGGACCCGCTCGGGGCGACGCAGGCAGCCGGCTGCGAGCCGTCAGTCGCCGAGCGGCAGGCGCCGCCAGGCGCTACGGGGCAGGTGGCGCAGCCCGGCGAAGACCCACCGGAGGGCACCGGGGACCCACACCAGCTCCTGGTCCCGGGCGACGGCCCGGGCGACCGCGGTCCCGACCGCGGAGGGGGTGGTCGCCAGCGGCGCCGGTTTGCGGCCAGCGGTCATCCGACCGAGCACGAAACCGGGGCGCACGACGAGGACCCGGACCCCGGTGCCGACCAGGGAGTCCCCGAGGCCGAGCGCGAAGCCGTCCAGGCCGGCTTTGGACGACCCGTAGACGAAGTTGGCCTTGCGCACCCGCTCGGCCGCCACCGACGACAGGAACACGATCGTGCCGTGCCCCTGGGCCCGCAAGCGCCGGGCGGCGGCGAGGCCGGCGGAGACCCCGCCGACGTAGTTGGTCGCCGCGACCGTGACCGCCCCGTTGCCACCGGCCTCGTCACGGGCCTGGTCGCCGAGCACCCCGAAAGCGACGACCACGACGTCGAGGTCCCCGACCAGACCTGCGGCCTGCTCGACCAGCGCGTCGTGGGAGGCGGGGTCGAGGGCGTCGAAAGCGACGGTCTCCACCCGGCCGGCGCCGGCGGCGGCCACCTCGGCGGCGGCCCCCCCGAGGGCGTCGGGGTGCCGGCCGGCGAGCACCACCGAGGCGTGGCGGGGGGCGGCGAGAGCCGAGGCGACCGCGACGCCGATCTCGGAGGCGCCCCCGAGCACCAGCACCGATTG
>JAKABK010000344.1 GCA_021796905.1 Actinomycetes bacterium | reverse complement strand
CGAGCCCGGCAGAGCGCTCCGCCGAGGCGGTGACCGCTTCGATCAGGGCGGAGCGCACCGCCCGGGCCTCCAGGGTGCGCAGCCCTGCGGCGGTGGTCCCCCCCGGCGAGGTGACCGCCGCCCGCAGCGCCTCGGGCAGCTCGCCGCTCTCGGCGAGCATCCGCCCGGCGCCGAGGATCGTCTGGACAGCGAGCCGCCGGGCCACCGGTCGGGACAGCCCGTTGAGGACGCCGGCGTCCACCAGTGCTTCGGCGACGAGGAACAGGTACGCCGGACCCGAGCCCGACAGCCCGGTCACCGCGTCGAGATGGCTCTCGTCGACGACCTCGACCAGACCGACGGCTTCGAGCACCCGCCGGCCCCAGTCCAGGTCCTCGGGGCTCGACCCGACGCCGGGCGCGAGCCCCGAGGCGCCGGCGCCGACGAGCGCCGGCGTGTTGGGCATGGCGCGCAGCAGCGCCGGGCCCTCACCGATCCATGCGCGCAGTGTGGTCAGTCTGACACCAGCCGCGACCGAAAGGACCCGGGTGACGCCGGAAGCGGCAAGCTGCCGGCACGCCGCTTCGACGTCGTGGGGTTTGACGGCGATCACCGCGGCTCCGACCGCCGGGGGTTCCGAGGACAGCGTCACCGCCGCCGCCGGCCACTTGGCCCCGAGGGTGCTGCGCCGCTCGGGGCTCTGCTCGACGACGACGATGTCGGTCCAGCCCTCGGCGACCAGCCCCGACACCAGGGCGGCGCCCATGTTGCCGCCTCCCACCACGACGAGAGCGGGGTTCACCGGCGCCGCGGCCCGAGCAGCCGCCACGCCGTTCGCACTTCCCCGAACGAACGGTGCGCCGGCTCTCTCGGGACCACGACGCACCGAGCGTAGTGAGGCCCTTCCCCGCTGGCAAGGTCCCGGGCCGGCCACGACCGGGCAGGGGTCGCCGGGACGAACCGCCCGCCGCCTGTCAGCGGCAGGCCACCAGCTCACGCCCGGTGATCCGCTCCAGGCAGCGGTTGAGGGTCGTCGCGGCCGACGACCAGGTGTAGGAGGAGGCTCGGGCGGCACCGGCCCGCCCGAGCCGCTCGGCCCGGGCCGGGTCGGCGAGCAGCGACTCGAGCCGGTCGGCCCACTCCCAGGGGTCGTGGGGGTCGAGGAGGTGCCCGGTCCGGCCCTCGTCGACCAGGGTGACCAGACCACCCACCGCGGACGCCAGCACCGGGACCCCGCACGCCCCCGCCTCGAGGGCGACCAGCCCGAAGGACTCGGAGCGGCTCGGTACCACGCACACGTCGCTCGCCCGCAGGTAGGTGGAGAGCATCTCGTGGGGTTGCGGGGGCACCAGGCGGGCCCGGTCGGAGAGGCCGAGCTCGGCGATCCGCGCCTCGATGCGGGCCAGCTCGGCCGGTCCGTCCGGCCCGCTCGGCCCGCCGACGACCACCAGCTCGGCGCGACCCGGCCGGCCGTTGGCCCGGACCAGCCGGGAGAGCGCCTCGACGACCACCCCGAGACCTTTCAACGGCTGGATCCGACCGACGAACGCGACGATCGGGTCGGTGCCGTCCATGCCGATCGCCCGTCGGGCCTGGGAGCGGTCGCCGGGCCCGAAGAACGCGTGGTCCACCCCGGGGGGGACGAGAACGATCCGGGAGGCCTCGGCTCCGTAGAGCTCGACGAGCTGGTCGGCCTCGACCGAGCAGCTGGCCAGCACCGCGTCGGAGCATCCGACGATCTCGGCCTCGGCCAACGCCCGGCGGGCCGGCTCGGCCGAACGGATCTCCTCCGGGCTGACCTCCGCCTTGACCCGGTCGAGGGTGTGGAAGGTCGAGACCAGCGGGATGTCGAGCTCGTGCTTGAGACGGTGGCCGGCGACACCCGACAGCCAGTAGTTGGCGTGGATCGCCTCCGCCCGGAAACCCTCCCCCCGGAGCGCGCCTAGCCGGGAGGCGACCCCGTCGGCCCACTCGTCGACCAGCCCCGGGAGGTCCTCCTTGGGCACCGGGGCGAGGGGACCGGCGGGCACGTGGTGGACCCGGAAGCCCGGTTCGACCGGCACCACCGCCTCACAACCGGGGTCGTCGGCCCGGGTGAAGACCTCGCAACGGACCCCGCTGCGAGCGAGGGCCGCGGTCAGCTCCCGGACGTACACGTTCATCCCTCCGCCGTCCCCGGTGCCGGGCTGGGCCCGCGGCGAGGTGTGCATCGAGAGGATGGCCAGGTCCGCCACGCCGCTGCAACCTAGTCACCTGCTGTCACAAAACCTGCGGCGGGGATCTCGGGTCGCCCGCGGGCGGCTCACCGACCGATCCCACCGACCTCCCCGTCGAGCACCGCCCGACGCCGGTTGGCCGAGAGCAACGTCCGGTAGACCCGCAGCAGTGCGTCCTTCTGCTCCCCGTCGATCAGCGGGTCGGCGAGGATCGCCGCCTCGACATCGCCGCCCGGGTCGCGCGGGTCGAGGAACCCCGCCCGGACATAGAGCGTCTCGGCCGAGATCCTGAGCCCCCGGGCGATCTGGCTGAGGATCTCCGCCGACGGCCGGCGCAGGCCCCGTTCGATCTGGCTCAGGTACGGGTTGGAGATCCCGGCCAGCTCGGAGAGCCTCCTCATGGAGATCCGGGCCAGTGCCCGCTGCTCCCGGATGAAGACCCCCAGCTCGCTCAGCGGGTCCGGTCGCTGCCCGACGCCGCTCACCCCGGTCGCGGTACGGCTCCGCTGCGGCCCGGGACCGCAACCCGCCGACAGCGAGACGCCGCCGCACCGACCACGGTCACGCTCACGGGAGGCTGTCCAGAGGGACCTCGCCGAGCTGGTAGCGACGCACGATCTCGGCGGCGATCGCGTCCACCACCTCCTGCAACGCCCGGCGGGTGGCCGACACCTCCCGCTCCAGGTCGGCGAGCGCGGCGACGATCGCTTCGAGCGCGACGTCGTCGAGCGAGGCGAGGTCGGTCAGCTCGGCGGTCGAGACGATCTCGTCGAGGCGGCGGTCGACGCTCGGGTCGAGCTCCCCGGGGTCCAGCTGCTGGGGGAGCCGGCCGCGTCCGGGGGCGTGGATGCCGGTCGCGAGGATCGTGGGGAGCCGCTCGACGAGCGAAGACG
>JAKABK010000343.1 GCA_021796905.1 Actinomycetes bacterium | reverse complement strand
CCCGGGGGCTGGCCCACTGAGGATGTTTACACGCCTGGTCCCCTCGCCGGGTTGACGAATACCCTCGGCGGCCAGCCTCTGCCTGTCGCTGATCCGATCCACCGCCCGCCCGGGCACGCTGAGTTCGTCCATCTCTCCTACATGCAGTTTAGGCTCGGGGTCGGACAGAACTATCAGGGAGTCGCTCAGACCGTCGCCCTCGGAGAGATCACGAGCAACCCTCCGCAACCGGGTGATCTCTCCTCGATCCTCGCGGGGTGGGGCTGATGGCTGGTCCCATCTTGCTCTCGGTCGAGCGCACCTTGACCGACGTGAAAGGCCAGATCGCCGGCAACGGCTCTGCGCCTGCTCCTCCCACGATCACCACCCAAGAGGTGCTGGCTCCCCTCACCGACGCCCTCTCGGGCCTCGTGTCCGGTGGGGCCCACCCCGAGGGCGCTCCCCTCATAGTCGACAAGGCTCCGACCGTTGCCACCCAGTCACGGCCCGGGCCGACAGGGGGACTCGTCCCCCGTCTCGCCTCGGTGCAGTCGCCCGGTCCTGCGGGACTCGCGGCAGGACTCCTCCAGCGCTTTAGGCGGCCGTAATGGCAAAGGCGGGAGAGAAGAAGATCAACACGAAAAAGACGCTCCTTATCGTCGGGGGCGCTGTCGCCACCTACCTCTTGTACCGCCTGTACGAGTCTCGCAAGGGCGGGGCGGCTGCCTCCGGGTCGGCCTCCTATGTCCCCGCGGTCATGCCCGGGAGCGGGGCTTCGACCTCGACGGGCTCGGGCAGCGGCAGCGGTGCTCCTGCCGGCAGCTTCGCCACGCTGGCGGATTGGGAGCAGGCGGTCCTCAGCTCGATCTCAGGAAAGCTCGGGGCAGCCCAAGGGCTGAACGCCATCGGCTCGTGGCTGAACGGCAACTGTGTCTCGGCCGCTGCGTACTCCGCCCTCGGGTTGGCCGTCGAGCAGCACGGGCTCCCGCCCGGCTTCGGCTATGGAGTACCGACGCTCTCCGTGTGCCCGTCTACGGGCAGCTCAGGCTCGGGCACGGCCGCCGGCTCGGGCACGGCCGCCGGCTCGGGCTCCGGCTCGCCTGTGACATCGACGCCACCGGCAAGCTCGGGCAGCTCGACCTCCGGCACCTCATCCAACGGAACTCCGGTGGTCCTCGGCGGGTCCGGGTCCACATCTACGACCAAGCACTCGACCAAGTTCCCGGTCAAGCACCCGACCGAGGGCGATGTGCTGACGAAGCTCCTCCACCGGCGCACCACTGGCGGTGGCCGCCTGACCCCGGGGTAGCGCCGTGGCCGATCTCGCCAGTTCGACCGGCGACAAGTCGGGGGTCGCCTTCCTCGTCTCGGCGGGGATCATGTACGAGATCATCGCGGCGGCCTGTAGCTCCCCTCAGACCACGGAGCTGAACGCCCGCGCCCGCAGCGAGACGCTGATGAAGTGGGTAACCATCGGGGTCGCCACCGGGGCTGGCTTCGTGGGCTACGCAGCCTGGATCGACCCGGCGCACCGTCGGGAGATTCTCTCGGGGGGCCTCGTCGCGGGGGCGATCATGACCGCCTACTACGTCCACGCCAAGCACGCCGGGCTGGCCTCCGCCGAACCTCCGACCGAGGTCTACCCCGCTCCGCAACCCCAGGGGTACTAATGGCCGGGGCGCCGGCAGCAACGATCACCCCGACCGCGTGGGCGACAGATGTGCTCCGGGCGGGCCGCTGGCCGGTCACGCCCACGAACATCGACAACCTGCTCCGCTGGGCCCACCTCGAGGGAGGAAACGCCACCGACCCGCTCAACGTCCGCAACTCCTCGGGGGGCTTCGGCTTCTCGACCGTTCAGGAGGGGATCGCTCAGACGGCCGCCACGATCAAGCAGTCGAACATGGCTCCGATCTCCGCTGCGCTCTCTCAGAGCGTCCCTGTCGGCACGTTCAGCCAAGCGATCGCCTCGACGCCCTGGGATCAGGGCGGCTATGCCACTCAGATACAGGACTACGGCTCGTCCTTCCTGAACGCCTTTTCGCCGCTTAGCTCCTTCGCCTCGGGCGCAACCCTTGATTCGTTCAAGGTCCCCGGGGCCGTCACGGACCTCCTCGACCCCGCCGCGGCTGGGGCCTCGCTCGGCAGCAGCGCCGGGGGCGGCCTAGCCTCGCTCAGCACCCTCGTCACAGACTTGACCGACATGAGCTGGTGGAAGCGGGTGGGGGAGTTCGCCCTTGGGGCTGCCGTGTTCGTCGGCGGGGCGGTGTTGTTCATGGCCTCGACAGGCCCGGGCCAGGATGCCATCAAAGCTGCGGCGGTGGCCTGATGCTCTCGACTACCCTCCCCGTCGCCGCCGGCGGCAACTACACCGCTCAGAGCCCGTACTCCTCGTCCGCCGATGCGACCCGGCTTCAGCTCGCCAACTCCTCGGGCCTAGAGCTCACCGTCCACTCAGGGACCACCACGACGACGATCCCTCCCTGGGCTGCGGCGGTGGTCAGGCTCACTTCCGCCAGCGTCACGGTGCTGACTTCCGCGAGCGGGCCATCGGGGACCGTCGAGCTGTTCTGGCTCGTGCCGGCCGACCCACTCCCCATCCCTAACGGCCCTCTCTCGGGGGCGACCGAGGTCACGGTGAACGGGGGGACGGTGGAGATCGGCGGCACCGTGACGGTCGACGGGTCCGTGACGGTGGCGAGCGGCACAGTCGACATCGGGAACACGCCGGCGGTCACCGTCGATACCTCCGGGGGCGCGGTAGATGTCAACGCCACCGGCACGGTCGACATCGGCAGCGGAACGATCGACATAAATGGACCCGTCACGGTGGAGAACCCCTCCGGGGGCCTGCTTGCAACCCAGTCGGTGCAATCGCTCAAGGGATCGGGGACGACGATCCCCTCCGGTGTGAATGTCCCCGTCGCAGACAACGCCCGGGCGCTCGTGATCGCGGTGAAGGTCACCACGACGTCGAACACCCCGCCGACGGTGACCTTCAACATGGCCGGGGCGACGACCGGGATGCTCCTGACAGGGGCGCCCGGCAGCGCTGACCTCGAGATGAATGTCGCCAACAACGGCAACAACGTGTGGTATGGGACTCAGGTCG
>JAKABK010000342.1 GCA_021796905.1 Actinomycetes bacterium | reverse complement strand
GGTCGGCGTCGGCCAGCACCGCCTCGACCTGGGCGGTCAGCTCCTCGGGGGAAGCGTCGCTCGAGGTGCCGACCCCGACCACCAGCGAGGGTGGGTGGAGAGCGGCGGTCCCGGAGCGGGGCGGGACCCGCCGGTCGCTCAGCACGACCCGGTGCGGGCCGGTGCCGCCGGCGAGGTGGTGGGGACGGGGCCAGGCGTCGGGCAGCTCGTCTTCGAGCAGGGGCAGGCGGCCGTCGAGGAGCGCGGCGGTGACGCCGGCGACGTCGCCGGTAGCGGTCCATCCCGGCCTGCCGTCGAGACCGGCCACGCCGGCGGCGTCGGTGGCGGTGGTCACCACCGCCTCGGCCCCGAGGATCTCGGCGACGTCGACGGCGAGCGCGTTGGCGCCGGCGTGACCCCCGGTGAGGGCGATCGCCCAGCGGCCGGCTTCGTCGACGGTCACCACCGCCGGGTCCCGGTGCTTGTCGGCGAGCAGCGGGGCGACGACGCGCACCGCGGCGCCGGTCGCGAGGAACAGGACCAGCCCGTCGACCTCGGACCACAGCTCGGCGACGGTCTCCGCGGCCCGCCCGTGGCGCGACTCGTAGGGGAGGCGGCCGGCGAGGGCCGCCCCGGCGTCGGTGACGCTCACCGAGACCACCCTGCCGGCGGGACCGTTCACGGCTCCCGTGGAGCTCACCGGGTCGGGGACCCCGGTCCCCACGCGAGGAAGACAGGGTTGGCGGCCTCCAGGCGGTGCCCGCCGCCGGGGAGCCGGACCCCTCGCGCGACCGACATCTCGACCAGGTTGCCCAGGCGCTCGGCTGCGGCTGCCGCCCGTTCCAGGGCGGCGAAGGCAGCCACCACCCGACCCCCGGGGAGTAGGCGCTCGACGACCGCGTCGAGCACCCCCAGGCCACCTCCGCCGACGAACACCCGGTCGGGGTCGGCCAACCCGGCCAGCGCGGCGGGCGCCTCCCCGTGCACGACCCGGACCTCGACACCGTGGCGGGAGGCGTTGGCGGCGACCTGCGCCGCGGCGGCCCGGTCGCGTTCGACCGCGATCACGCTGAGCCCCGGGGCGAGACCGGCGGCCTCCACCGCGACGCTGCCGCTGCCGGCGCCCACGTCCCAGAGGACCCCGGAGGCGGGAAGGCGGAGATGGGCGAGGGCAGCTGCTCGCACCTCCGGTTTGGTGACCATCCCGGCCCGGTGGTCGAAGTCGTCCTCTGCGCGGCCGAACACCGCCGAGCGGCTGCGGGCGGTCGTCGCGGAGTGCCGCTCCCGGTGGGCTGCGCCCGGCGGGGCGGCCAGGGGAGGGGCCGGGGCGACCGGGTCGGGGGCCAGTAGCAGGACCACCGACAGAGGGTCCCACCTGCCGGAGGCGACACCGGCGAGGTCGGTGTCGGTCACGGTCTCGTCGGGGTAGCCGAGCCGTGAGCAGACCACCGTCCGCCAGTCGGGAGGGGTGCCCCGCTCGACGAGGGCGGTGGCGACCGCCTCTGGCGGGTTGTCCGGCGAGACCAGCACCGCCGCTTTCGCCGGCCCGGAGCGCCGGGGGCTCCCGGCGTCGCTGCCGCCACCGGTCGCCGGGGTGCCACCGGTCGCCCGGCCCAGGCTGCCAGGCGGGCCGCCTCCGACCAGCACGTCAACGGCCTCGGCGAGGGGACGGCCGTGGGCCGAGACCACGACGGCGTCGTCCCAGGGGAGCGCCACCCGGGCGAAGGCCAGCGCCACCGACGAGACCGCCGGGTGCACCTCCAGCAGCGAACGGTCGAACCGGGCGGCCAGGGCGCGCAGGATCCCGAAGTACCCGGGGTCGCCCGAAGCGAGCACCCATACCGTTCCGGTCTCGGCGGCGATCGCTTCGAGCGAGGCGTGCAGGTCGCCGCCGAGGGTGACGGACCGGGGCGGGGGCGGGTCGAGGGCGGCGAGGAGGCGCCGGCCCGCTACCACCAGGCCGCCGGCGGGGTCGCTACCGACCAGCTCGCCGAGGTCGCAGCCGCGACCGGCGCCCGGCTTGCCGCCGGGGCCCGGGTCGACCCCGATGACCACGATCCGCGTCGGGCCCGAGCCGACCGGGTGAGCTGTGGGGTCAGGCACGGGCCACGACCCGCTCCCCGTCGAAGTCGACCATCAGCACCTCGACGGTCAGGTGACCGCCGGCGTGGGCCTCGCAAGCCGCCCGGGCCCGCTCGCAGAGCAGCCGTAGTGGGGCGTCAGCTGCCTCGGCGGCGCACACCTCGTAGAAGTGGCGGGCGGTGCCGGTCGCGGTGGCCGCTTCGAGCACCGCGGCACCCGCCCCGGCCTCGACGGCGACAGCCGCCAACAGCTCCCCGTCGACCTGCGAACGGTGGAAGTGGGTCATCATCACCCCGGCGGCGAGCTTGGCGATCTTTCCCACCATCCCCACGAACACCACATGGACCATCCCGGCCCCCGAAGCCCGGCGCAGGGCGATGCCGGTGAAGTCCCCGACCTCCACGAAGCAGACCTCCCGCAGGTGGGGCAGTTCCCGGCGGGCGGCCCGCTCCGAGCGGCTACCGGTCGCGAGGACGACGCTGCGTTCACCCTGGGCGGCGGCCACGTCGATCTGCTGGACCACCGACGCCCGGTAGGCGGCGGTCGAGAACGGTCTGACGATCCCGGTGGTCCCGAGGATCGAGATCCCCCCGACGATCCCGAGCCGGGCGTTGCTGGTCCGCTCGGCCATCGCCTCGCCCCCGGGCACCGAGATCGTCACCCGCAGCGGACGGTCGGTCACCTCGGCGAGCGCGGCGAGGATCATCCGGCGGGGGACCGGGTTGATCGCCGGGGCGCCGACCGGCAGGCCGAGGCCGGGGAGGGTCACGGTCCCCACACCGGGTCCGCCGAGCAGCACGGTCGGCCCGTCGCCGTCCTGCCATGCGACCTCGGCGGTCAGCTCGGCACCGTCCGTGCAGTCGGGGTCGTCCCCGGCGTCCTTGACCACCGCTGCGGTTCCCGGTGCCCGCCCGAGGACCGGGAAACCGACCCGCTGCCCCGACGGCAACGCCACTTCCACCTCGGCCGGCGTGCGACCGGTCGCGAGCGAGACCGCCGCGGCCTTGGCGGCCGCCGAGGCGCAGGTCCCGGTCGTCCA
>JAKABK010000341.1 GCA_021796905.1 Actinomycetes bacterium | reverse complement strand
TCGTCCTCACCCTCATCGCGCTGCCCGAGCCGATGGGCAAGTCACTCGAGGAGGCCTCGGCCGACGTTGCCTTCGACACCGACACCGAACCCGTCCCGGCGGCCGCCGGCTGAGCAGCCGGTCGGCCCTGAGCAGCCGGTCGGCGGCTCGACGTTCGAGCCCGGCCTCCCCGGGGCATCCTCGAGCGGCGGTCAGCTCCCGGTGACCCGGGTCCCGCAGTCGGCGACGTCGCCGTAGCCGGCCAGCCCCCCGAGCTGGCCTTGGACCGCAGGTGTGGCCAGCACCCGCAGGAGGCCCTGGACCTCGGGGGTGGCGATGAGGGAGCGGGGCAGTGCCAGCAGGGAGCGCTCCTCGGCGAGGGGGACGAAGTCGAGCCCGTAGGCCAACGCCGCCGGCTCGATGGTGATCCCGGCGTCGCCGGCGCCGGCGGCGACAGCCGAAGCGACCAGCAGGTGCCCACCGACGGCACTTTCGTAGCCGGCGATCTCCTCGGAGGCGATCCCCTCGGAGCGCAGGCAGGCGTCGAGCAGCTCGCGCGCCTCGGCCCCCGGCTCCCGGTTGACGAGGCGGAGACCACCCCGGGCGACGTCGGCAACACCTCTCACGGGCCGCCTCGAACCGGGCCGGGTCGCGAGTCCCTCCCTCCAGGAAGCGAACCGGACCAGCTCGAGGTCTGCCCGGCCGGGCAGGGAGATCGGCTCGCCCGCACCGAGGTGGAAGCCGGCGACGTGGACCAGACCGGCGTTCGCCAACCGGAGGGCCTCGGCGCTGCCGCACGGCCACCAGAGCAGCTCGAGCGGCCGGTCCGCTCGACCGAGCGGACCTCGCAGCAGCGGAAGGGCCGGGTCGCAGCCGGCGACTACCAGCGCCGGGCGCAACGGCGCACCCGGCCGGGCCAGGCACCCTGAATCGCCGGTGGGGACGGCGGTGGCCGCTGATGGCCTGAAACCGGGTCGCAACGCCCGGTCCCCGGTCAGCGGCAGCGCGACGAGGCGGGAACCGACCTGTCCCAGGTCGACACGGCACGGACCGGCGCCGAGCGGACCGAGAGCGACCGCGTCGAGCCCGGGCGCTTCCGGGAGCTCCCCGAAGAGCTCCTCGACGCTCAGTCCGAGCGACCGGGAGAGCACCAGCGCGACGCGAAGTGACGGGTCCCACTGGCCGGACTCGAAGCCGGCGACCGCCTGACGGGTCACGCCGGCAGCCCCCGCGAGGTCCTGCTGGGACAACCCCTGGGCGAGGCGGGCCAGGCGGAGCCGGGCACCGGGCGGCGGGAGGTCGGGTCGGGTCACGGGCGCGGGACCGCTGTCCGCACGATGAGGCGCCCGTCGGGGCCGAACGTCGGCGGGTCGACGGCGGTCAGCTCCACCTCGCTGCCGGGCACGCCCGGCTCCCGGTCGAGCCGACAGGTGAGCTCGGCCCTCCCGACGGCCACGTCGACCTCGAAGCCGGCACCGGCCGGCCTGCAGCCGGTCACCGTCCCGGAGAGCACCACCCCGGCGGCGGCCTGCGACCCGAGGCGGACCCGCTCGGGGTGGATCCCGAGGATCCCGCCGGCGTGGGGGACGAACCCCCGGTAACCGACCAGCTCGGCGACCCGCCGGCTGGCCGGGCGGAGCACCACCTCCCGGGGTGCAGCCACCTGGAGCAACCTTCCCCCGTCGATCACCCCCACCCGGTCCGCGAAGGCCTGCGACTCGGCCAGCTCGTGGGAGACGAGCACCACCGGCGCCCCCCGAGCGGAGGCCTCGTCGGCGACCAGGCCGGTCACCGTTCTGCGCAGGGTGGCGTCGAGCCCGGTGTAGGGCTCGTCGAGGAGCACCGCCCGGTAAGGGGCGGCGAGTGCCCGGGCCAGGGCGACCCTGCGGGCCTGACCACCCGAGAGGCTCGAGGGGCGGGCGTCGAGGAGACTGCCGAGGTCGAGCGCGGCTACAAGGCGTTCGAGCGCGGAGCGGTCGGCCCGGGAACCGGTGTAGACGAGGTTGTCCCTGACGCTCAGGTGCGGGAAGACGGCTGGGTCCTGTCGCACCAGCGCCACCTCGCGATCCCAGTACGGCACCCTGGGGCCACGCTCCGACCACAGGACCCGGCCGTCGAGAACGACCGACCCTCGACTGGGCTCGACGAGGCCTGCGACGGTCTCCAAGACGGTGGTCTTGCCGGCCCCCGACGGGCCGAACAGGGCGAAGCGCTCCCCCGGGCCGACGTCCAGAGCGACGGCCACGACGAGCTGTCGACGGAAGACCTCAATGTCGAGCGCGAGCACGGGCGCTCCAACCGTAGGCGAGGAGCGGCAAGGGCAGTGCCACGACGAGCAGGAGCAGGGCGAAGGGCAGGGCCGAGGCGAGACCGGTCTCGTCGAGGGTGGTCCAGATCTGCATCGGCAGGCCGTAGGGGTGGTAGGCGATGATGATCACCGCCCCGAACGCCCCGATCGCCCGGGCCCACCCGGTAGCGAGCGCGGTCGCCAGGCCCGGTGCGGCGAGGGGTAGGGTCACCCGGCGGATCACCTGACGGGGCCGGTCACCGAGCAGCCCGGCTTGCTCCTCGAGTCCCCGGTCCACCGAAGCGAACGCAGCCTGGGCGCCGAGCACGTAGTAGGGCGCAGCTTCGTAGACCTCGGCTACGACCAGGGCGAGGAAGGTGTTGGTGGCCGAGAGGTGCACACGAGCGAGGAGCGCGCCGATCGGTGTGGCCGGACCGACCATGAACACGAGCAACAGGCCGATCACGAGCGGCGGCATGAGCAGGGAGACGAGCAGGCCCGCCTCCCACCATCGGGTCCCCGGGAGCCTGTGGTGGGCGAGCAGGTAAGCGAGCGGGGTGCCGATCACCACAAGCACGGCCAGGGCGAGCGCACTGGCCTCGAGGGACACCGCGAGGGGCTCGAGGGCCCCGGGGGCGCTGAGCGAGCGGCCCACGGCCGTCGGCGAGAGATGGACGAGCAGGGCGATGACCGGACCGAGCAAGGCCACCCACACCACCGCGGCGCCGACCAGCGAGACAGTGCTCGACGCCCGCCGCAGCGACCCCGCCCCAGGACCGCCCGCCGGACCTCGCGCCGGCCACCGCGACCCCGCGCCCGCCGGACCTCGCGCCGGACACG
>JAKABK010000340.1 GCA_021796905.1 Actinomycetes bacterium | reverse complement strand
CCAGGGCGACCTGTGGCTCTACATCCTCGCCGCGGTCGGGGTGACCCTCTCGTTCACCCGGTCCAACCTGATCGGCAAGTGGCTGGCGCTGACGAGCGGGTTGACGGTGGTGGTCTTCGTCGTCGCTCCCGCCGGGCGGCTCTGGAACGCCCGGGCGCTGCCGTTCTGGTTCCTCTGCCTGTACCTGCTCGCCGGCATCGCCTTCGCCGAGGTCGGCACGTCGCTGGTCGAGGCGTTCACCGCCCGCAGGGCCCGGGCCGCGGCGCGATGGGCGTCGCACCGGCTGCCGGTGTCGCACCCCGCCGGCTCGCCGTGGCGGCTCGCGGTGGTGCCGATCGTCACCCTGCTGGTCGCGCTCGGGTGGGTCGGCTACCCGTTGCGGATCCTGCCGGGCGGTACGGTCAGCGCCAACGGGGACTACACCTGGGCGGGGATCACGAGCGCCGACAACTCCTTCGTGCCCGACTGGGTCCACTGGAACTACAGCGGGTACCAGTCCTCCGACAAGCCGTCGCGCACCGCCTATTTCGCGATCATGTCGACCATGAGGCGTATCGGCGCCACCTACGGGTGCGGCCGGTCGATGTACGAGTACGAACCGGCGATCAACGACATGGGCACCCCTGACGCCCTCATGCTCCTGCCGTACTGGACCCACGGTTGCATCTCCACCATGGAGGGCCTCTACTACGAGTCGTCGGCCACCACCCCGTACCACTTCCTCGACGCCGCCGAGCTGTCCACCCAGCCGTCGGACCCGATGCGGGGCCTCGACTACCCGACCCAGCCCGACGTCACCCTCGGTGTCGAGCACCTCCAGATGTTCGGCGTGAAGTACTTCCTGGCGGTGTCGCCGTCGATCCAGGCGGCGGCGGCGGCGGACCCGAGCCTCCGTCTGCTCGCCTCGGTCGGGCCGTACCCGACCGACGTGACCAAGGCGGGCAAGAGCGTCGTCGAGAACCAGACCTGGAAGGTCTACCGGGTCCTCGACGCCCCCCTGGTCCAGCCACTCACCGACCAGCCGGTCGTCGTTCCCCACACCTTGGCCACCGCGACCACCTGGCTCGACATGTCGGAGTCCTGGTACCTCGACCCGGCCCGTTGGGACGTGTACCTCGCGGCGTCCGGGCCGAGCAGCTGGGCCCGGGTGCCGATCGGTGACACCGCTCCACCGGTGGTGAGGGAACCGGCCGACAAGGTCAGTGCCGTGGTGCTCCACCAGGAGTCGGTGAGCTTCGACGTGAGCCGTACCGGGGTGCCGGTGCTCGTGAAGGTGTCGTACTTCCCCAACTGGCACGCCGAGGGCGCCTCGGGGGTCTACCGGGTCACCCCCAACCTGATGGTGGTCGTGCCGACCTCCCGTCACGTGGTCCTCACCTACGGGTCGACCCCGCTCGACTGGACCGGCACCGCGCTCAGCATCCTCGGGTTGGTCGCGTTGGTGGCGATGTGGCGTTTCCCGGTGCGCCGCTGGGAGGCTCCCGACGGCACGGTGCTCGTCTACGAGCCCCGCCGGCGTCGGCGCTCCCGCCGTGGCCGCCCACAACCCGAGGGCGGCCCCCCCGAGGACCCCGAGTTCTGGGGGGAGGCGCCGAGGGCCCGCCACAGCGCGCCGGCGCGGCGGTCCCCGACGGCTGCCACCCGGTCGGCGCAGGCCGGTGCCGCGACGGGGCCGCCGCCAGCCGGTCCCCCCGGACCCGAGCGGCCCTGGTCGCCGCCGACAGCCGGTCCCCCCGACCCCGACGGGCCGGAGTAGGGCCGGGGTAAAGGCCTCCAGCACGCGCCGGGGGGCGTCACCGGGGCAGCGGCCGGGGACCTCGCTCGGGGCGGGGCTCGTGCCCGCCCGAGCGAGCCTCTAGGATCACCGGGGAGTGGCGCGCACCGACGGTATCTTCAAGGCCTACGACATCCGGGGCACCGTGCCCGACCAGGTGGACGCCGAGCTGGCCCGGGCGGTGGGGGGTGCCTTCGTCCGTTTCTCGGGTGCCTCCTCGATCGTCGTCGGACGCGACATGCGACCGTCTGGTGTCGAACTGGTCGAGGCGTTCGCCGCCGGCGCGACCGGGGCCGGGGCCGACGTGGTGCTCCTCGGTCTGACCTCCACCGACGAGCTGTACTACGCGTCGGGGGCCCTCGACTCCCCGGGGGCGATGTTCACCGCGTCGCACAACCCGGCGCGCTACAACGGGATCAAGCTGTGCCTGTCGGGGGCCCGCCCGGTAGGCGCCGAGTCCGGGCTCGCCGAGATCCGCGCGGACGTCGAGGCCCAGCTCGCCGGTGACCCACCGGCCCCGGCCGGGCGGACCGGGGCGCTGAGCGAGCGGGACGTGCTCGCCGACTACGCGGCCAAGGTCCGCTCCTTCGTCGACCCGGCGGTTCTGCGCCCGCTCCGGGTCGTCGCCGACACCGCCAACGGCATGGGCGGGCTGGTCGTGCCGGCGGTCTTCGCCGAGCTGCCCTTCGGGTTGGAGATCCTCTTCGGGGAGCTGGACGGGACCTTCCCCAACCACCCCGCCGACCCGATCCAGCCCTCCAACCTCGTCGACCTCCGCCGGAGGGTGCTCGAGACCGGCGCCGACGTCGGCCTGGCCTTCGACGGCGACGCCGACCGCTGCTTCCTGGTCGACGACCGGGGGGAGCCGGTGTCGGGGTCGACGACGACCGCGATGGTCGCCCGGGCGATGCTCGGAAAGCACCCCGGGGCGACGGTCCTGTACAACCTGATCTGCTCCAAGGCGGTCCCCGAGATCATCGCCGAGGCCGGCGGGACCCCGGTGCGCACCCGCGTCGGGCACTCCTACATCAAAGCGGTGATGGCCGAGACCGGCGCGGTCTTCGGCGGCGAGCACTCCGGTCACTACTATTTCGCGGACAACTACCGGGCCGACTCCGGCTGCATCGCCGCAGTGGTGGTCCTCGAGTTGTTGTCGGTCGCCGAGCGCCCGCTCTCGGAGCTTCGCAGGGACTTCGAGCGCTACGCCGCCTCCGGGGAGATCAACACCGAGGTCGGCGACCCGCTGGCGGCGATCGAAGCGGTCGCCGCCCGCTACGACCCGGCCAGCCACCCGGGGGTGACCATCGACCGGACCGACGGGTTGACCGTCGAGCT
>JAKABK010000339.1 GCA_021796905.1 Actinomycetes bacterium | reverse complement strand
CTCTTTATGAGGGCTTGCGCCCCGGTCAGTTCCATGGCTCCTCGGGGGTCGTGGGCGGGGTATCGGGACAAAAAAAGACGACCCCGGCAGGGGTCGTCTGGACGCACACCGCGGCGGCGGCGTGCGTCAGGTGATGAGTACGAGGGAGGCGACGGACGTCTTCACGCCGGTCATTGTCGCGCGCTGCCCGGGCCGGGCGCAACCGCGGCGGCTAGCTTGGCTCCGTCCCGGCAGCGTGCCGGGGAGCGGGAAGGAAGGCGCTCGCGTGATCCGCTCGGCCCAGGTACCTCGCGTCACTGCGGTGGTCGCCGCCGTCGGAGCGGTCGCGCCGGGCCCGCTCCGCACCGGGCTCGCGTCGCTCGCAGGCGACAGCGCCGACGGCGGGCTCGCCCTCGACGGGATCCTCGCCGGCCCCGCCACCGCCGAGCTCGAGGCCACCGTCGCCGACTGCCCCGGATGGTCCCTGCTGCGCCTCCCCGACACCACGACCTGGGCGGCGGCGGTCAACGAGGCGGTGGCTGCCGCGACCGGCGCCTGGGTGCTGGTGGCCGACGCGGGTGCCGCGCTCGGTCCCGGGGCGCTCGGCGCGCTGTTCGCCACCGCCTCCCGCCGCGCCGACGCCGGGGTGGTCGCCGGCGTCACCGTCGGCCCCGACGGCGACGCGCTCGAGGCCGGACCGCTGCTGTGGTCGGACGGCACGCTCGACCTGCTCGGCGGGGCGCCCGGCGGCCCCTACGACTTCGAGCGGCGCCTGGACGCCTCCGCGGGCGCCGCCCTGCTGGTCAGACGCGACATCTGGGAGGCGCTCGACGGCTTGGACGGCGCCTACCACCCCGATGTCGGTGCGGAGAAGCTCGATCTCTGCCTGCGGGCCGGGGTCCACGGCTGGTCGACGTGGTACCAGCCGGCGGCGGTGGTGGTCTCCTCCGATCCCGGCCCGGGGATCCTCGACCACCGGGCGCTGGCGACCTTCGCCCGCCGATGGTCGACCCTGCTCGCCGACCGGGATCCCCCCGGCGCTCACGAGGCGGCGTTGTGGCGCACCGCCGGTGAGCCGCTACGGGTGCTCGTCGTCGACGACGAGCTGCCGGACCCGCGTCGCGGCTCGGGTTACGGGAGGATGCACGACGTGCTCGCGGTCCTCGACGCCGACCCCGGGCTGCAGGTGAGCTTCCATCCCCGCCTCGACCCGGGTTCCCGACCGGTGGCGGAGCTGGCCTCCCTCGCCGGGGCCCGCACTAGGGTGGTCGTCGACCTCGAGGGGCACCTGGCGAGCGACGGGGTCGACTTCGACGTGGTGGTGGTCTCCCGCCCGGACAACGCGAGCCGCTACCGTGACCTGCTCGCCCGCCGCCTGCCGGGGGTGCCGGTGGTCTACGACGCCGAGGCGTTGTTCTTCCGTCGCCTGGAGCGTCAGGCGGGGATCGCCACCGGCGACGAGCGGGAGGCTTTGTTGCGCGAGGCGGAGCGGATGGCCGAGCTGGAGCGGGACCTGGCCGGCTGGGCCGACCGGGTGGTGACGATCTCGGCCGAGGAAGCGGCCGATCTCCGCCCGGCGACCTCGGCACCGGTCCATGTCGTCGGCCCGAGACGCTGGGGCGCCCGCCCGACCCCGTCGGGCTTCGAGGCCCGCTCCGGGGGGTGCCTGGTGGCCGGATGGGCCGCCGGGCCGGGGTCCCCCAACGCCGACGGCCTGGTCTGGTTCGCCCGGGAGGTGCTACCGGCGGTCTCGGCCGCGCTGCCGTCGTTCCGCCTGCTGGTGAGCGGTGATGATCCGCCGGCGGACGTCAGGTGGGCGGCGGGACCGGAAGTGGTGCTGCTCGGCGGTCTTCCGGAGCTGGCCGGGCTCTACGACCGGGTGCGGGTGGCGATCAGCCCGACCCGTTTCGGGGCGGGGGTGAAACTGAAGACCGTCGAGGCGATCCAGCACGGGGTCCCGGTCGTCTGCACCCCCGAGGCCGCCGCGGGTCTCACCGCCGATCTCGCCGCCGCCGCCTGGGTCGCTCCCGACGCCGCCGGCTTCGCCGATGCGGTGGTCGCCTTGAGCAGCGACCGGCGGGCCTGGCAGCGCGCCCGGGTCGCCGCGCTGGCCGCCGCCGGCGCCCCGGGGAACGATCCGCACGGACCCCCCGACGACCCGACGGTGCTAGCTGCCGGGTCGCGAGCCGGGACCGGCCCCGACCGTCCGGCCCCCGGGGAGCCCGGGGCGGCACCGGCCGGGGTGGAACAGTGGCCGGCGATCATCCGGGCGGCGCTCGCCGGCCCGGCCTCGGGGAGGACCAGTTGAACGACCGGGTGGTCTGGGAACTGCAGGAACGGGTGCTCGACCTCGAGGCCGAGCTCGCCGAGTCGGTCGCACGCGAGCGTCAGCGCGAGCGCGAACTGACCGCTGTCCGCCACGAACTGGAGCTGCACCTCCTCGAGGGCTCCGCCCGCGACGAGCGGTGCGCGGCGGCCGAGGCCCGCCTCGCCGAGGCCCGGGCGGACCTGGATTGGCTGCGCCAGCATGCCGAGGCGGTGACCGCCGCGTTCGACGAGGCCCGGGAGGCGATCGCCGCGCTGCGCAGTTTCTACGGAGTGGACCGACCCGGGACCGCCGGACCGGGCGGGACCGGGATGCCGGCGTGATCTCCTGGGCGACCAATGCGGAGGACGTGGTCCTCGCCCGGTCCCTGCCGGCGGGGTTCGGGACCTACGTGGACGTCGGCGCCGGCGACCCCGACGAGGGCTCCGCGACCCGGCTGCTCGCCGAGCGGGGCTGGTACGGGATCTCGGTGGTCGCGGGAGCCGGGGCCGCCGCTCGCCACCGGGAGCGCCGCCCCGGCGACGTCACCCTCGAGCTGCCCGCAGGCGTCGCCCCCCCGAGGACCCTCGACGCCGTGCTCGAGGACTTTTCCAGAGGACCGTTGGACCTGCTCAGGATCGGGAGCGTGGCCCCCGCAGGTCAGGTCCTCGCCGGGGTCGACCTCTCCAGGTGGCGTCCGCGGGTGGTCCTCGTCGAGACCGTCGACCCGCTGAGCGGCGCCGGCAGCCACGACGCCGCGTGGCGGGATGCACTCGAGACGGCCGGTTATGCCGAGGCGCTCTTCGACGGTGTCAACCGCTTCTTCGCCCCCGCC
>JAKABK010000011.1 GCA_021796905.1 Actinomycetes bacterium | reverse complement strand
CTGGGCGACCACCTGACCGGTGGCGTCGGTCAGGGTGACGCTCGCTCCCGAAAGCGCCGTCCCGCTGGCTGCCTGGCGGACCACCCCGGCCAGGGTGGTGGTCCCGACGAGGGCGAAGTCGCAGGTGGCGCCGGGGCCGTTGAGAACCACCGTGGTAGCCGTCGGGTGGTAGCCGCGGGCGCTAACGAGGGCCGTGTAGGTGCCAGGGCCGATCCGCTCGACCCCGAAGCGTCCGTCGGCGCCGGTAGGCGCGCGGGCCACCTGGTCTCCCTGAGGATCCATGACCGTGACGACGGCCCCGTCGAGCGGGTCGCCCCGATCGCCGCGCACGGTTCCGCTGAGCCCGCCGGTGCTGCCTCGGCCCGGCGAGGGCGCCTCGGTGCAGGCCGATCCCTGAGCGGCGAAGTGCTCCGGGCGGCCTGCAGTCCCCATCGCGTAAGAGCCATTGGCCGCCTGCCGGCCCGTTTCGTTCCTGTCGCCGTCGTCGACGGCTCCGACGTGCCCCGAGACGGGCGCAGGTGCCATCGCGTGCGGTCCGTCGCGGTTCGTGTCACGGCCAGCAGAGGGCCCCGCGGCGACCAGCGCCGGTACCGGAGGAGCCGGCGAGGACGCTACGTGAGGGGCGGGCTGAACCGACGACTGCCCGACCTCACTTCCGTTCGACACGCCGCCGAGCTCGGCTCCCTCCACATAGTGGTACTTCCCGCCCCGCAGCCACGATGCAACGGCGGCGAGGATCAGCGCGGCCATGCCGAAGAAGAGGGCTTCGTCCAGGCCGTCACCGAACGGTTTGGTGATGAGCGCCGGGAAGAACGACCGGCTGGTGAGATAGGCGGCCGTGGTGTGCGGGAGTCGGGGCAAGGTGGTCCCGAGGATGGTCTTCATCGGGTTGTAGCCGAGCAACGCCGAGAACACGGTGCTGGTGGGTGGCAGCTTGGATGCCGCCATCGCCGCGCTTCGTGGTACGCCGTGGGCGACCAGTCCGGAGAACATCGCTTTCGGCAAGGTGGACGCCAATCCGGTGATGATCAGGGTGAAGAACACCCCGATGGAGAGCACCATGGCCGAGTTCTGAAAGGTGGCCACCATGCCCGCCCCCGCTCCTCGCTGTGCAGGCGGGAGGCTGTTCATGATGCCCGCCCGGTTCGGCGAAGCGAACATTCCCATGCCGAGCCCGTTCATGAGCAGCACCAACGCGAACCACACGTAGGAGAAGTCGACGGGCACCAGGATCAGCAGGCCGAAGCTGAGCGCGGCGAGCAGCATGCCGCCCGTCGCGAACGGTCGGGCGCCGAAATGGTCCGACAAATAGCCCGACACCGGGCCGGCCATCAGGAAGCCGACGGTCATCGGCAGCATGTAGATCCCCGCCCACAGCGGCGTGTTCGCGAATGCGAAGCCGTGGCGGGGCAGCCAGATGCCCTGCAGCCAGATGATGAGCATGAACATCATGCCGCCACGGCCGAGCCCGGCCAGTAGGCTGGCGAAGTTGCCGCCGGTGAAGGCCCGGATACGGAACAGCCGCAGGCGGAACATCGGATTGGCGACCTTGGTCTCGATGTAGCCGAAGACGACCAGCACGATCACCCCGCCGAACAGCATCGATAGGACGAACGGGCTGGTCCAGCCCATGGTGTGGCCGCCGTAGGGGATGATGCCGTAGGTAATGCCGACCAGCACCGCGATCAGGCCGACAGCGAAGGTGAGGTTGCCCCACCAGTCGATGTGCGACGGGGTGCGCACCCCGGTGTCGCGCAGTTTCAGGTACGACCACACGGTGCCGAAGATGCCGAAGGGGATCGACACCACGAAGATGAGGCGCCAGTCCACCGGTCCGAGCAGGCCGCCGAGGATGAGCCCGATGAACGAGCCGGCGATGCCGGCCACGTTGTTGATACCCAGCGCCAAGCCTCGCTCGTCCTCGGGGAACGCGTCGGTCAAGATGGCCGACGAGTTGGCGAACAGGAACGCGCCTCCGACCCCTTGGCCGATCCGCATGATGATGATCCACAGCGCCCCACCAGTCCCATACAGCCAGTCGACGGCCAGCAAGATGGAGAACACGGTGAAGATGACGAACCCGAGGTTGTACATCTTCACCCGACCGAACATGTCGCCCAGACGTCCGAGGCTCACCACCAGCACCGCCGTGACCACCATGAACCCCAAGATCATCCACAGCAGAAGGCTCACGTTGCTCGGCACCAGTGGGTTCACCCGCAGCCCTTTGAAGATGTCGGGCAGCGCGATCAGCATGATCGACATGTTGATCGTCGCCATGAGCACCCCGACGGTGGTGTTCGACAGGGCGATCCACTTGTAGTGGACCGCTCGCTTGTCGTTCCCGGGCACCGCCCCTTCGCTCGACGACCCGCCTCCCAGGACTCCGACGTGCGTCATTCCGGACCTCCCATCCAGCACCTTCTCTGAACTATAGTCGGATCTCACGTCAACGTAACGACGGGCGGGGGCTCAGTGCCCGCATGACTGACGACTGGTAGAGGGACACCCGTGGACGTCGCCCGCGAGAACATCGAGCACGAGCTGTCACAGCGTGCCAGGCGGGCCGGTGGACTCACGGCCGAGATCGCCTGTTCGCCCACTTGCCGGACCGTCGAGAGGGCGAACAGGCGACGGCGGTCCCTGCCGCCAACGCTGCGTCATCCCCGGCCTCTGGCTCTCACTCTCAGAGGCTGTAGCGTAATTTCATCCAGCACGTGGCTCTTCTGTGACTTTTGTGAGCCGACGAAGCAGTAGTCGGGCGTGGGCTGCCCACACGAACCCTCCTGTCACGACCGGAAGTCGTTCGTAACTCCTTTGTTGCCGAACTGGCCCGGGCCGGCGGCCCGCTCGACGACGACACCACCGGGGTGCATGCCTCTCGGGTCCGCCAGTACCTGGCGTGGCTGGCCGGCGAGCAGACCGACGGCGACCCTGCCGTCCGGGCCTGGGTGGCACGCGAGTACCGCACCCACCTGCTCACCGTCGCCCGTCCCAAGCCGTCACGGTCAAGGCGCATCTCAGCGCCATCGATGATTTCTATCGCCGCCGGGGCCTCTGCCCGGCCGAAGTCCGTCGGGAGGGATCTTCCTAGCGCTGCCCCACGGCACTGTCGGCAGGCAGTCGAGCACGTGGAGGCCGACTTGGCGACTCCACAGGGAAGGGCAGGGGACCCATGCTGACAGAAAGGGGAGCGGCGGGTCGGTACCTGCCGTGAGGCCGGTGCCTGCCGCGACCCGGAACGCTCCGGCGAGGCCGGGGCGGTCCGGTCTCCCCCGTGGTACGACCAGCGGCCGACCCGGCCTCGACCAGAACGCTACGAGTGGCTGGCGTCACTCGCAAGCTGCTCGTGTCATCCGTCACGAGCGCCTCGGGCCCGGTCCGGTCCGGTTCCGCTCAGCACTCCCGCGCTGCTACCTGCCCTCTCCTACCTGCCTACCTACAGCTCGGGCGTCACCCCGGCGGGGCCCGACGGCATCGGCTGGCCGACGGTAGCCTCGGGGTCATGGAAGCGTCGAGCGAGCTGCACCCGGAGGTCGTGAAGAGCGACGAGCAGTGGCGCGAGGAGCTCGGTAGGGAGCGTTTCGAGGTCCTCCGTCGGGGGGGCACCGAGCGGCCCTGGTCGGGTGCGCTGGTCACCAACCACGCCGATGGCACGTACCGCTGCGCCGGCTGCGGGAACCTGCTGTTCGGCTCCGACGCCAAGTTCGATTCGGCTTGCGGATGGCCGAGCTTCACCGAACCGGCGGTCGCCGGAGCGGTGGTGCTGCTCGAGGACCGCAGCCACGGCATGGTCCGCACCGAGGTGCGCTGCCGGCGCTGTGGTGGCCATCTCGGCCACGTGTTCGACGACGGACCGGGACCCGGCGGGGAGCGCTGGTGCATCAACTCGCTGTCGCTCGAGTTCGAACCGTTCGAGCTCGGTTAGAACGCTCCGGCGGCAGGCAGCTCGGCGGGCGGTGTGCCCGAGCCGATGCCGGCCGGTAGCCGCCGAGCCGGCCCGGTGCTCCCGAAAGGCGGGCTCGGCGTCGCGCTACCCGGCCCCGCCTGCTTCGGGCGCAGCGTGGTCGTCGCCGACGGCCCGGTACCGCCGCAATGGGAGTCGGCCCCTGAAGTGGTCGTCGACGAGACCACGCTGGCGAGCCCGGCCGAGGTCGTCTCCGCCTTGCAGCAGGCGTGGGGGCAGCGGCAGCCGGTTGTCGTGAGGTTGCAGGTAGACCCGGCCCGCTTCCGCCGCCCACCGGTGATCGAGGCTGAAGTGTGGTCCCTGCCTCCCGGCCTCGAGCTTTGGGAGGAGCGTCTCCAGTTCCTCGTCTGGACCAATGCCTACGACGCCCGGTCGGGCCAAGGCCCGCCGGTCTGGTGGTGGGCGCACAAGGCGGCCCGTCTGGGAGCGCGTCCGGTCGGCGACGGCGACGGTGACGTGGAGCTCCCCGGGAACCGTCGGGCCTGGATCGACGGCGGTCCCCGACGGCCGTGGCCGGCGCAGGTGCCAGACGATAGCGATGACGAGCGGGTCGACCGGGATGTCGCCTCGGTCCAGGGCGCGGTGGTGGTGCATGCCGAGTCGGTCGAGCGGGGCAGCCTCGTGCCTGCACGAGCGGTTCGTCGGCCGGCAGCCGGTCTCGCTGCGGACCAGCTCGCCGCGGTGACCCACGATTCCGGCCCCGCCCGGGTGATCGCACCGGCGGGCTCGGGCAAGACCCGGGTGCTGACCGAGAGGTTCCGTCACCTCCTCGCCGAACGGGGCTGGGAGCCGGGCACGGTCCTGGCGGTTGCCTACAACAAGAAGGCGCAGGAAGAGCTCGACGAGCGGACCTCTGGCCTCGGCGCCCGCACGCGGACCCTCAACTCCCTCGGGTTGTGGGTGCTGACCCGAGCTGCCGGCCGCCAGCCCCGCCTGCTCGACGAGCGGGAGGTGCGCGGGATCGTCGAGCGGCTCGCTCCGCCGGTCCGCCATCGGGCCAACACCGACCCGATCGGCCCGTACCTCGAGGCGCTGACCCAGGTTCGCCTCGGCTTGCAGGACCCGGCGGAGGTGGAGGCGTCACGAGACGACGTCCCCGGGCTCGCCGGTATCTGGCCGCGGTTCCGTGCCGAGGTGCACGGTTCGGGGGCGGTTGACTTCGACGGCCAGGTCTACGGAGCCCTGGAGGCGTTGCTCCGCGACGGGCAGCTGCGTGCCTCGTGCCGGTCGGAGTGCCGTCACGTGCTCGTCGATGAGCTGCAGGACCTCACCCCGGCCCATGTGCTGCTCGTCCGGCTGCTCGCCGGCCCGGCGTTCGACGTGTTCGGCGTCGGCGACGACGACCAGGTCATCTACGGCCATGTCGGTGCCGACCCGACGTTCCTGGTCGACTACGAACGGTACTTCCCGGGCGCGACGCACCACCCGCTCGAGACCAACTACCGGTGCCGACCCGACGTCGTCCGCGCAGCCTCGAACCTGCTCTCGTACAACCGGCGGCGGGTCCCCAAGCAGGTGACCGCCGGCCGCCCCGACCCTCCGCCGGGGTCGCCGCCGCCCCTCGAGATCAGGATGCACCAGCCGGGGCGGAGCGCGGAAGCGGTCACCGCCGCGGTCGGTGAGCGGTTGGGGGCCGGGGCCCCCAGCTCCACGGTGGCCGTGCTCACGAGGGTCAACTCGATGCTGCTCGCACCGGTGGTCGCGCTCGGCGAGGCCGGCGTCCCGGTGGACTCGCCGGTGAGGACCGAGCTGTTGGAGAGGACCGGCCTGCGGGCCGCGCTCGCCTACCTCCGGCTGGCGACCGCACCCGAGGACCAGCTGTCCGCCGGAGACCTGACCGAGATCCTCCGTCGGCCCAGTCGTGGGCTCCCGCCGTGGTTCGCCGATCGCCTCCGCCGGCGGGCCCGCTGGACCCTCGCCGGCCTCGAGTCCCTGGCTACGAACGTCCCCGACAAGGACACCCCCAAGGTGGAGCGGTTGCTCGCCGACCTGGCCGCAGCCCGGCGCTCGGCCGGGCTCGGCACCGCTCGACTGCTGCGAACGGTCCGGGAGGACATCGGGCTCGGAAGGGCGATGAGCCTTCTCGACGGAGGCAAGGGTGGCGAGGGGTCGAGCCACCTCGACGACCTGGAGGCGCTCGAGTCGGTAGCCGAGCTCCACCCCGATCCGGCGTCCTTCGACAGTTGGCTGCGTGCCCGCCTCGCTCTCCCCTCCGAGCGGGGAGGGGTCACGGTGTCCACCGTGCACCGGGTCAAAGGGATGGAATGGGACCATGTCGTCGTCGCCGGGGTCAACGCCGGGCTCTTTCCCCACCGTCTGGCCGCCGACACGGAGGAGGAGCGCCGGGTCCTGCACGTCGCGATCACCCGTGGACGCGAGACGCTTGTAGTGCTCGCCGACCGGAGCCGCCCGTCCCCGTTCCTCGCCGAGATGGCCGCCCGGGCGCCCCGGTCGGGTCGCGCCGGCCCGGCGAGTGGTGCGGGACGCTCGGGTGAGGGGCGGCGGGCGCCGGGGGGCGATGGACGCGCCGAGACGCGCGCCGGGCGGGTCGGAGGTCGGGTCGAGCCCGAGCCGGGTGGAGGCGGGCGGGGATCCCCGGCGAGAGCTGCGCTCGGGACCACCGGACACCTCCCCGGGGGCGGCCTCGAGGACGTGCTCCGGGCGTGGCGGCGCGAGCGCGCCGCCACGGCATCGGTGCCGGCCTACGTGGTCTTCACCGACCGCACCCTCAGGGCGATAGTCGAGTCCCGGCCGGCGACGCTCGGGGACCTCGGGGAGGTCGAAGGCATCGGTCCGGCGAGGCTCGGGCTCTACGGGGAGGAGATCCTCGCCCTCGTCGCGGCACAGCGCCGCCACGGGGGATCGGCGGTGGGGCAGGGACCGACCCAGGAGCTCTGAGCCGGAGCTCGCCGCGCGTTGCCAGCCCGTCCCCGCGGGGACCGTCGTCCCCACCCCCTTCCGCCGGTCCCGCAGGGTGGAGTGGCCGGCAGGAGCGGTACAGGACGAGCAGGCGCGGCTTGGTAACCTCACTAAGGTGCCCGGCGAGCCCGACGACGAGCTCGTCCTGCTCGTCGAGAACGCCACCGAGATCGGTCTGGCTCGGATCGGCCTGCCGGCGGTCGAGCGTCGGGGCCTGACGCTCTCGGGCGGGGGGGAGATGAGCGCACTGGTCTGGGGCGAGGGTATGCCCGAGGTCGTCCTGGTCCACGGGAGAGCCCAGAACGCCCACACCTGGGACACGGTGGCGCTGGCGTTGGGTCGGCCGGCCGTGGCCGTGGACCTCCCCGGCCACGGCCGCTCGACCTGGCGTGCTGACCACGACTACTCGCCGCGTGTGCTGGCAGGAGCGCTCGGCGAGGCGATCGAGGCGCTGGCCCCGGGAGCGCGACTGGTGGTCGGGATGTCGCTCGGGGGTCTCGCCTCACTTCGGCTCGCTGCGGCGCGCCCCGAGCTGGTCGCCTCCTTGGTCCTGGTCGACATCACCCCCGGAGTGGATGCTGCCAGGGCGCGGGCGGTCACCGAGATGGTGTCGGGACCGGAGACCTTCGGTTCCTTCGCTGAGATCGTCGACTGGACCGTTCGTCACAACCCGGGACGGTCCCGGCAGTCCCTGCGCCGAGGGGTGCTCCACAACGCGCGGGAGCTGCCCGACGGGTCCTGGGTGTGGCGCTGGGACCCTCACGGACCGACGTTTCCCGGCGCGGAGCGTGAGGGCCGGGCTCTCGGGGAGCTGTGGGACGACCTCGGCCGGACTCACATGCCGCTGGCGCTGATCCGCGGCTCCCGGTCCCCGGTGGTCGACGACGCCGACGTGGCCGAGTTGCTGGCCCGCCGGCCGACTGCCCGAGTGCTCACGGTCGACGGCGCCGGCCACAGCGTCCAAGGTGACCGCCCGTTGGAGCTGGCCTCCATCCTGGGGGCACTGCTCGCAGAGCCTGGGGCGCCCAGCACCTCCGGTGCCGAGCCCGACTCCCGGGGTGGGGCGCCCCGATAGGTGACCGGCGCTCCGGTGGGCGACGCCCGCCCCGAGTGAGCCGGAGGCCAGCGGCCGGCCCGCCCGGCGGGCCAGGGTGGACGGTGCCCCCCCGCCCCTCCCGGGACCGCCGGGGCCGGGGGCCAGAACCCACGCCGCGACACGGCGGGTCCGGCTGGCCGATGTCACACCGGACGGCCGGGTTCGCCTCGACTCGGTCGCCAGGTACCTGCAGGACGTGGCAGGCGACGACGCCCGGGAAGCCGGGCTCGGTGACCATCGCTGGGTCGTGCGCAGGACCTACCTCGAGCTCGCCCGCCGGCCCCGCTACGAGGAGCTGGTCCGCTTGGAGACCTGGTGCTCGGGCACCGGTGCCGCCTGGGCGGAGCGTCGGACTTCGATCAGGACCGAGAGCGGGCCGGGCGTCGAGGCGGCAGCGCTCTGGGTGAACCTCGATCCGCTGACCATGCGACCGGTCGCCCTCTCGGGCGGGTTCGACGACGCCTACGGGGCTGCGGCGGGCGGCAGACAGGTGCGCGCCCGCTTGCTGCACCCGGACCCGACCGAGCGCGACGGGCGGAGCGGGTACGGCGAGCGGATCGGCGAGTGCCGCTGGCCGCTGCGGTCGGCCGACTTCGACGTGCTCGGTCACGTCAACAATGCCGTCGCCTGGGCCCTCCTCGACGAGCTGGTCGGCCGGGTCGCCCCGGCCCGGTCGGTGCGCACAGCCGAGGTCGAGTACCGGGAACCGATAGCGGCGGTCCGCGCCGTCGAGGTCCGCTGGAGCGTCGCGCGCGACGTGATCGCTATGTGGGTCTCGCCGGAGGGGGGGGCCGTGGCGGTCACGGCGCTCGCCGGGTTGGGGTCCGGGAGGACGCTCGGAGCTGAGCGGGTCGGGGAAGCGGCACCCCGTCGATCCAGCCCTCCAGGGCGATGACCGGGTCCGGGGGGTCCGGGCGGGCGCATCGGCGGCCCGCGAGGTCGATGGCTGCCGCCGCCGCGTCGAGGGCGTCGGGGGAGGAGGCAGCCGCGGTCGCGGCGGCTGGTGAGAGCCGGTGGCCCTGCGACCGGACCCAACAGAGCCGGGCTGCCGGGTCCGACTTGACGAGCTGCCCGATCGCGAGCCTCGGCCAGACCTCGACGACCGCGGGGGTCCGCCACGACTCGAACGGCCAGACCGTCATGCCGGCCTCCCGCAGCCGGGCGAGCACCGGCATCCCGCGTAGCGAGCCGGTGCCGACCGACCCGGCCCCCCCGACCTGGAAGGTGCTGCGCGGCCGCGGCGAGACTGCCAGCTCGGTCCGGCGGTAGCCGGCTTCGAGCGGGCCGGGCGGTCGGCGGCGCCCCGGTCGCCCCCAGAAGGGCGGTTCGCAGGCATCCAACCAGCCTTCGAGGCGGCGAGGGTCGCCCCACAGCTCGGGCGCCGTCGTGATCCCGCAAGCGCTCAGCCACCACCCCGGTAGCGAGAAGGAGAAATCGATGCCGGCCACCAGCTCCGGGCAACAGCCGGCGGCGTCGAGGATCCGTTCGGCTGCCTCCTCGCGGGTCGCCGGGTCGAGCTCGACCACGGTGCCCTGCCCGTCGGTGACCGCGACCCACAGGCGGCGCCGGTGGGGCCCGAGCGCCCCGGACCAGTCGACGGCGATCACCGGTGCCGGGCGGTCAGGTCCGCAGCAGCGCTGCGGCTGTAGCGTCCGGTCATGGTCCACGCCTTCGTGCTGATCGACGCCGTCCCGTCCAGGGTGGCTCCCCTCGCTTCCGAGCTCGCCGACGTCGAAGGGGTAGCCGAGGTGTACTCCGTCGCGGGCCACGCCGACCTGGTCGCCGTCGTCCGGGTCCGTCACCACGACGAGCTCGCCGAGGTCGTCACCGGCAGGATCCACTCACTGGAGGGGATCACCGACACCCGTACCCTCATCGCCTTCCAAGCCTTCAGCAAACGGGACCTGGAGGCGTTGTGGGACCTCGGTGAGGAAACGGCCGGCTGACCCGCGGGCAGCAGCGAGCGCGCCAGCGGTACGCGACGGTCGACCCCCCGAGGGTCAGCCGCCGACGCGCGCCGAGCGGCTCGCCGCCGCGAAACGCGCTCGGCGAAGCGCCTTGCGTCGCTTCCAGTAGGGGGTCTTCCACACCTTGAAACCGCCGCGGCGGCCCGGTTTCGGCGGTTCCGGGGGTCGGCGGGACGGGTGGCGTCCGAGGTCGTGGACCTCTCTCGGGCAGAGCGCGTCGGCATCCTCGAGCAGCTCGTCGTCGGCGGTGGCCGTGCGGAGCCAGGATCGGGCCTCGTGACGAACCTGCCGGCGGGTGCGCCGACGGTGGTCCTTGGCGTCGGGAAGGAACGTGTCTGCTGGGCGCATTGGGCCTCCTAGAGACGGTCGGCCGATCGGCCGGGGTCCTCCCTTCCCACTCTGCCACGAGACGACGCCGAGATCACGGACCCGGTCGCTACCATTCGAGCGGGCAGCCCGGGTGGCGACGGGCGCAGACAGCGCTTCCAGTGCCGGGCGGGGCTCAGCCGACGGCGTCGCCGGCCGTCTCGGGTACCGGTGGGCGGAAGATCGAGCGCCGGTAGTAGCGGAGCTCCTCGACGCTCTCGAGGATGTCGTCGAGGGCCCGGTGGCTGCCCCCTTTTCGGGGTGCCGCGGCCACGGCCTGCGGGTACCAGCGCCGGGCGAGCTCCTTTATGGTCGAGACGTCGACGCTGCGGTAGTGCAGATAGTTCTCCACCTCCGGCAGCCAGGCGGCGAGGAACCTCCGGTCGGTGCCGATCGAGTTCCCGCACAGCGGGACGCTGCGGGGCGACCCGATGTGCTCGCCCAGGAACGCGAGGGTCGCGGCGCCGGCCTCCTCCAGGGTGGTGGACGACGCCTCGACCGATGCGAGCAGCCCGGAGCGGGTGTGCATCTCGCGCACCACATCGTCCATCGCCGCCAGGCTCTCGGCGGGCGCCGCCACGACCAGGTCGGGACCCTCGGCGACCAGCTCGAGGTCGTCGTCGGTGATCAGGGTGGCGATCTCGATGATGCGGTCCACCCGCGGGTCGAGGCCGGTCATCTCGAGGTCCATCCAGGCGAGCACCGCCGCACGCTACCCGGCGGGAGCCGGCGGCCCGACCCGACCCGTACCGAGGGTCGCAGCGAAGCCCTGGCGGCCGGAGCCGACCGGGCCTCGCTAGCTTGGGGGCGTGCTCCGAGTACCGGTCGTGGCCGTCGACCCGGACCTTCCACTGCCCTCCTACGCCCTGCCCGGGGACGCCGGCGCCGACCTGCGAGCCCGGGTCGGGGTGGTGGTCGAGCCGGGCGGTGGGCGGGCGTTGGTGCCCACCGGAGTCAAGGTGGCGATCCCGGAGGGTCACGCCGGTCTGCTCCTGCCCCGCAGCGGTCTGGCGCTCCGCCACGGGGTGAGCCTCGTCAACAGCCCCGGGCTCATCGACTCCGGGTACCGCGACGAGCTGTGCGCGATCGTCGTCAACACCGACCCGTCCGAGGCCTACGAGATCCGCCGGGGCGATCGGGTCGCCCAGCTGGTGGTGGTGCCCGTAGAGCAGGTCGAGTGGGAGCAGGTGGGGCACCTCCCGGCGTCGGAACGGGCCGGGGGGAGATTCGGTCACAGCGGGGTCTGAGTGCCCGAGCTGCCCGAGGTGGAGGCGCTGGCCCGCCGGTTGAGCGAACGGGTCGCCGGATCGGAGGTGAGCCGGGTCGAGCTCGCCGCCCTGTCCGCCCTCAGGACCTTCGACCCACCGCCGGAGGCCCTCGTCGGCCGGCGGGCGGAGGGTTGCGAGCGGCGGGGCAAGTACCTGTGCCTCGCCACGCGAGACGGTCCGTGGCTCGTCGCCCACCTGGCGCGCGGCGGGTGGCTCCGGTGGCGTGACGAGCTGCCCGACGCCCGGGTGAGGCCGGGCAGGGGCCCTCTCGCACTGAGGGTCGGTTTCGGTGCCGGGGGCTTCGAGCTGAGCGAGGCGGGCACCGAGAAACGCCTCGGGGTATGGGTCGTCCACGACCCGGGAGCGGTGCCAGGAGTGGCGCGCCTCGGCGTGGACCCCCTCTCTCCCGACTTCACCGTCGACGCCCTCGCCTCCCTGCTCGCCGGGCGCAACGGACCGGTCAAGCAGGTGCTCGTCGACCAGTCGACGATCGCCGGGGTCGGGAACGCCTACTCCGACGAGGCGCTCCACGCCGCCCGCCTGTCCCCGTTCCGTCCCGCCGCCAGGCTCGGTGGCGACGAGGTCGCCCGGCTGCACGACGCGTTGGTGGGTGTCCTCGGTGACGCCCTCGGAGCGTCCCTCGGTCTGCCAGAGTCGCGTCTGAAGGACGCCAAGCGGGCAGGGATGGCGGTCCACGGCCGGACCGGGTCGGAGTGCCCGGTCTGCGGGGACACCGTGAGGGAGGTGTCGTTCGCCACCAGGTCCTGGCAGTACTGCCCGACCTGCCAGACCGGGGGCCGGCCGCTCGCCGACCGTCGACTGTCCCGGCTCCTGCGGTGAACGGCCCCGACCGTACCGCTCGGACCGGGGCCCGGCGCCCGTCGGGCGAGCCGGCCGGGCCGGAGCTCACCACCCACCGTGGGGTCGACTGGCGCAAGGACCCCGACGGCACGATCGGCTGGTACAACGACGAGGCGGGCGGGTGGCTGCGCTGGCGTCCCGGGGGCGACGCCCCCCCGCTCCCGCCTCAATGGGAGGTCGACGCGGCGCGGGTCCCGGTCCCGCCGCGGGTGCGGCGCGCCCCGTGGCGGAGCCCCTACCGCCTGGTCCCGGTGCTCCTGGTCGCGGCCGCCGTCGCCTACGGGGTGTGGCAGGCCGGACGCCAGGGTGGTGTCGACGCCACCCGGATCGCCCGGCGCGAGGCGGCCGCCCTGGTCGGGCACTGCCTGGCTCGCAGCGCCCCTGGGAGGGGCTCGACGGCGTATGGGGCCAGCCCGGTCAGCTGCTCGTCGACGGCGGCCGCGGTCCGGGTCGTCTCGGTCCACCAGGTGTCGGCGTCCGCCCCCGGCCCTCACTGCGGCCGAGGCGAGCTGACCCTCCAGCTCGCCTACGTCGGGACCCGCACCCCGGACGTCGAGTGCGCGCTCCGGGTCACCCACGGAAGGTCCGGGTAGGGTCGGAAGAATGAGGGTGAGGATCGACGGCGAGCGCTGCCAGGGCCACGGCAGGTGCTACTCGCTGGCCCCGGAGGTCTTCGGTGCCGACGACGACGGGTTCGGCACCGTCCTCGCCGACCCGGTGCCGACGGACTGCTCGCAGGCGGCGGTGCTCGCCGAGCGCAACTGCCCCGAGGGCGCGGTCTCGGTGGAGGACTGAGCGGCCGGCGGGGGGTCAGCTGGCGAGCGGCGTCCGGCCCGGCTGGCCCCGGCGGGACCCTCGCGGCCGAGCCCGGGTACGGCACCAGGAGCCGCGGTGTCGTCGTGGTCCGAACCGGGGGGACACGAGACCGGTTCGATGACTCCTCCCGAGCTGTCTGGCCTCCGGGGGCGGCCGGGCCGGGGCGTTGGAGCGGCCCTGCCGGCGTGCAGCCCCCGCTGTTGCTGCCCGCCCCGGTGTACCTCGGCGACCGCCGGGTGAGGTGATCAGGGAGGCTGCCGTGGCCCCGCTCACCTACGGCTCCGGTGGGCCCGTTTCGGGATCCCCCGTCGAAGTTCCCCGCGCCCGGCGTGGGTTCACGCCGGGGGCGAGCCGAGCGTGGCGAGCCGGGCGGCGGTGAATGCGTCGGTGCCGGCACGCCAGGTCCGGTCGAGGTCCGACCCGTCGGGGAACCGCCGGTCGAGCTCGAGGACGAGCGTACCGTGAGCGAATGACCAAAGGGCTTGGGCCAGGTACGGCTCGCCGCCTGTCAGGAAGAACGGCTCACCGGCCCACTCCTCGAGACCGGGGAGCAGCGCTGCACGCGGGAACGAGCTGGCGGTGATCAGGCGGTACAGCTGTGGATTGGCGAGTCCCATGGCCCGATAGGCGCGTAGCAAGGCAGCGACCGGGTCGCCTCCCGAGGCTGCCACCGCAGCGTGCAGGACCAGGCCGGTCTCGTCGAGGCCGGTCTCCACCAGCGCCAGTTCGAGCGCTGGCCGCCCGCTGATGTGCTTGTAGAGCGACGGCGCCTTCATCCCGAGCTCGGCGGCCAACCGTCGCATCGTCAAGCCGTCGCGGCCTACGGCCTCGAGCAGCGCACGGGCGGCACCGATGATCTGGCGGGCCCGGGGGGTGCGAGCCCGAGGCGTCGGTCGAGACCGGCCGGTGGGAGCGCCTAGGTCCAAGACGCCGGACGGAGGAGGAAGACCGGGTGGTTGGACCCTGCTGCCCGGAGCTCGTCGTCGGATGAGCCGGCGGAGACTCCTTCGAAGAACACCCCGACCTCTGCTCTCCAGCGTCTCAGGTAGGCGCGTAGCACTGGGGGCTTCTCGTCGTCGGTCAGCTCGGTGGCCACCCAGTGCTGGCGGGTGCGGCCGAGAAGCAGGTCCAGCCGGCCGTCGGCGGCCCGAACGTTGCGGACCCACTGCCCGGTGCCTCGCGCCGAGACGAGGTACTGGTCGCCGTCGAGCGTGAGCACGTTCACCGGCACCCGGCGCGGCTCGCCCGTGCTGCGCCCGGCCACCTCGAGGACCCGGCTGCCCCAGACGCTCACCCCGGCCCGGCTGAGCAGGCAGACCGCGGTGTTGAAGACGTGCCGGGTGAGCCATCCCGGCTTGCGGTACCGGGCGGGGCTCGCTTCGTTCACTCGGCCTCCGAAGACTGGCTAACACTGTTAGCCGTTGAAGCTAGCTGTCGCGGTTGGCCGCGTCAAACGGCCGTGGCAGTGTCGACCCGACGGGATCAGCTCCGTCCCCGGGGACATGGCTCGTGGCGCTGCCACCCGCACCGGACTCGTGGCGCTGCCACCCGCACCGGACTCGTGGCGTCCGTCAGCGGGCGACGAGCCCTTGGCAGTGATGCCGTGCCCGGGAGGCGACCGCCTCCCCGCCGGGCCGGCGAACGGACCGGCGGGCGGGACAGGCGCCCGACCAGTCGATCGACGGAGCGTGCCATGGCTGCTGGCGGGCCCCTTCCGCCAGGCGGAGGAGCGCCGAGCATCGGGCTCAATGACCTTGGCGGCCCCGTCCGCCGGGTGCTCTTCCTCGTCACGCTCTCCTCCCTCTCCGAGGTGCGCATCGACGCGGTGAGCCCCGAGCCCGCAGGGGTCACCGGATGTCCATCCCGCTACGGGGCGCTCAGCCTGTACCAGTCGGCGCGAGGACGCGTGCGTCGAGGGGTGCCCGCAGGCATGGTGGGTGGTTCGCCCGGCGGGGCGCCGCTGCCGCCTGCTCGCCCCGCAGGGCCACCTGTCGGACCTCATGGACCGGGCAGATCCCACAGGTACCCGCCGGGGCCGAGCACCCGCTCCGCCGGCAGGTGGCACCCTCGCTGCAATCGATCGGGGGCCATGTCGGCCGGAGCTGGCGGGCAGAGGTCACCCGCCGATCATGCCGGAGCATGGGGCCGGCACAGGGGGCCCGGTGGGCTGCGGGCTCATGGGCGGGACCATGCGCACGACCGCGTGCACGCGCAGCGCTCCCCGACAATGACGGAGCATGGCGCTGCGCTGGCGGACAGCCGTGTGCCGACGGGGCACGTAGACCCGGGCACCACGGCAACGGCAGTGCGTCCGCCCCGAGGAACCCTGGAGCTCCACGCCGGCCGGGGAGGATCGTCAGCTGGTCAGTGGTCTGATCTGGCCGAGCGCGTCAGCGAGACGCTCCCGTTCGGTCTCCATGTCGTAGTGGGCCTGGAGGTTCAGCCAGAGCTCGTCGCTGGAGGTTCAGCCAGAGCTCGTCGCTGGTACCGAAGTAGCGGGCGAGGCGGAGGGCGGTGTCCTCGGTGATGCGGCGGGTGCCGTGGAGGATCTCGTTGATCCTCCGGGGTGGGACGCCAATGACGACGGCCACACCCGCCGGGCAGCGCAACGAACCCGTCCGACAGGTCCGCCATCGAGGCCTTCCGCTCATGCACCGAGCCCCTTTCTGTCAGCTCGGACAGCCCATGGTGAGCGACTTCCTTGTCCACCAACTGCTGCGGGATGACGCCAACGACTTCCCCGCCGGCCGCGAGCACCGGGTCGGCTACCAGTGCCATCAGCCCGACGCTCGCCCCGACGCTCGCCCCGACGTACACCACCCGCTAGCCGCGGGCTGCCAGTTCCTCGCCCAGGACCCGTGCGGCAGCGGCGTACTCAGGCCGGGCTCCTGGGCTGGAGCCGCTGAACACACAGACACTGCGCACCTACCGAACCCTATAAGAGCCGAGCGCGCCGCCGACGGGCGTCCGCTGACCGATCCCGCCAAGGGAACCGGCTGCGGCACGGCCTACGAGGGATCCGGCTCGGACGCGTGTGCGTACCGCAGCGGGATCCCCAAACGAGAACGGGGTGGGACCCTCTCTCCGTGGGCGCCGGCCGGGCCGGGTGAACGATCGCCTGGTCCTCGACGTTGCGTCCTCGTTGACCGACCGGGACCGACAGATCCTTCGCCTCCTTCGCTGGCATCGCGTGCGACCGCCTGCCTGGCCGAGTCGGCCCGCTACCGCCAAGCCATCGAGGAGGCGAGCTGACGGGAAGGGACTCGCAACCCGACACCGACGGGGCCCTCATCGAGGGATCGAGCAAAGGAGCGTGAGGCGATGCGCTGTGTGATCTACCTGCGGGTCTCGACCCGCGGACAGGCCGAGAAGGGCGAAGGCGGGGAGGGCTTCTCG
>JAKABK010000010.1 GCA_021796905.1 Actinomycetes bacterium | reverse complement strand
GACCGAGCTGCTGTTCCTCCTCGGCCTGCTGAACGTGGTGCTGGCGGTCTTCAACATCCTGCCGATCCCGCCCCTGGACGGCTCGATCCTCCTCGAGCGGCTCCTGCCGGCTTCCGCCCTCGACACCTGGTGGAAGATCCGCCGCTATTCGATGCTGGTCCTCCTGGCGATAGTGCTGCTGGTCCCCGGGGTGCTCGACCACATCTTCGTGCCGGCGGAGAGCGCCTGGGCCCGGGTGCTCGCCGGCTGAGCGGCCCCACGGTGCGTGCCGGTGGGTGGGGTCGATGCCCGGGAGCCTCAGGGCGCTGGCGCGGAGCGGATGCTGACCAGCTCGATCAGGCGGTCACCGGCGGCGAGCAGCGGATCGTCGTCGATGCCGATGTCGATCCGCCCGTCGCGGGCGACACCGAGCACGAGGGCCCCCACGGTGGCCCTGGCCTGGCTCAGGCGTTTGTCGACGAGACTGCCCTCGACGACCCGGTCGCGCATCGCGTAGCTGGTCGAGTCGACCATCTGCAACAGGAGGTCTCCCGCCTCTGGGGTCTCGAGCGCTTTGGCCAACGTGTGGCCGACCAGCTCGTCGCTCGACAGGGTGTGGGTGACCCCGACCTCCCTCATCGCCCGTCCGATGCGGGGGGAGGAGACGAGGGCGTAGATGACGAGGGCCGGCACGATCGCACGCAAGGCGACCGCGATGACGAGAGCGTCGGTGTCGTCGTTGCAAGCAATGAGCGCCCGGGAGGCCCGCTCGGGGTGGCTGGCGGAGACGGTCGCGTCCTCGGTCGGGTCGCCTGCGATGTGGGTGACGTGCGCCGGCAGGCCGACGGGTTTGGTGGGGGCGACCAGCACCACCGGGTCGTCGGCCCCGATCAGCTCCGTGACCACGCGGAGCAGCACCGGGTGGTCGCCGTAGGCGACTGTGTAGTCCGCCTCCGGTAACTGGTTGTCCATGCCGAGCAGCCTCCTCAGGTGGGATAGGACCGTCACTCCGGCGAAGAGCGCGAAGACCGCCCCGAAGATCGGGATGGTCGTGAGCATGACGAACACTGCGACGACCCGTCCGGCGGAGTTGGTCGGCACCACGTCGCCGTAGCCGACGGTGGTCGCCGTCGTCACCGCCCAGTACAGCCCGGTGCCGACGCTGCGGTGCTCGACAGCAGCGAACGCGATCCCGCCGCCGACCAGGCACACCGCTGCGAGGGTGAGCAGCGAGACGATCCGGTTCCGCTTGACGTTCGACAGCAGCTTGGCGGCGATGAGGAAGATCGGCATGACGAAGGGCCGGATCGTACAGCCCGGGGCGGGCTCGAGCCCGGTCCCCCTACCGGATCAGGAGACGTCGACCCAGTCGAGGGTGCGCTCGACCGCCTTCTTCCACGACGCGTAACCCGACTCGCGTCGGTCCTCGCTCCAAGAGGGGGTCCAGCGCAGGTCCTCCTGCCAGTTCGCCCGGAGGTCGTCGGTCGAGCCCCAGAACCCGACGGCGAGCCCGGCGGCGTAGGCGGCCCCGAGGGCGGTGGTCTCTGCCACCACCGGCCGGCTCACCGGAACCCCGAGCACGTCGGCTTGGATCTGCATGCACAGGGCGTTGGCGGTCACCCCCCCGTCGACCTTGAGCACCTCGAGGTCGACCCCCGAGTCCTTGGCCATCGCCTCGACCACGTCGCGGGACTGGTAGCAGATCGCCTCGAGCGTGGCGCGGGCCAGGTGGGCGTTGGTGTTGTAACGGGAGAGCCCGACGATCGCCCCGCGGGCATCGGAGCGCCAGTACGGTGCGAACAGGCCCGAGAATGCCGGCACGAAATAGACGCCGCCGTTGTCGTCGACCTGCCGGGCCAGGACCTCGCTCTGGGCGGCGCCGCTGATTATCCCGAGCTGATCGCGCAGCCACTGGACCGCCGAGCCGGTGACCGCGATCGAGCCCTCGAGGGCGTACACAGCCGGCTCCTCCCCGAAACGGTAGCCGACCGTGGTGAGCAGGCCGCTGCGGGAGCGCACCAGATCCCTACCGGTGTTGAGGAGCAGGAAGTTCCCGGTGCCGTAGGTGTTCTTCGCCTCGCCCACCCCGAAGCAGACCTGGCCGACAGTGGCCGCCTGCTGGTCACCGAGGATCCCGGTGAGGGGGACCGGACCGCCGAGGGGCCCGCTGTCGAGCGCGATGCCGTAACCGTCGGGCTCCGACGACGAGCGGATCCGCGGCAGCATCCGGCGGGGGATGCCGAAGAACGAGAGCAGCTCGTCGTCCCAGTCGAGGGTCTCCAGGTCCATGAGCATGGTCCGACTGGCGTTGGTGACATCGGTGACGTGCTCCCCGCCGTGCACCCCCCCGGTCAGGTTCCACGTGAGCCAGCTGTCGGTGTTGCCGAACAATGCGTCACCGGTCTCGGCGTCGTCCCGGGCGCCCGGCACGTTGTCGAGGATCCACTGGATCTTGCCGCCCGAGAAGTAGGTCGCCGGGGGGAGCCCGGCCTTGCGGCGGATGACGTCACCCTTGCCGTCCCGCTCGAGTGCGGAGGCGATCCGATCGGTCCGGGTGTCCTGCCAGACGATCGCGTTGTGGTACGGCCGGCCGGTCCTGCGGTTCCACACCACGGTCGTCTCACGCTGGTTGGTGATGCCGCAAGCCGCGAAGTCCGACGCCACGAGCCCTGCGGCGTTGATCGCATTGCGGATCACCGCGGAGGTGCGTTCCCAGATCTCGACCGGGGAGTGCTCGACCCAGCCGGCCCGGGGCATGATCTGCTCGTGCTCTAGCTGGTAGTGGCCCCGTTGCTTGCCCTCGTGATCGAAGATCATGAACCGGGTGGAAGTGGTGCCCTGGTCGACAGCACCTACGAAATCAGCCATTCGTGTTGCTCCTGTGGTGGTGGGCGGCCCCGGCGGGGTCTTTGTCGCCGGCCGGGTGCCGGGCGTCTGGTGCCGGGCTCCGGATAGCAGCGGCTGGGTACTAGCGGGGCGCCAGCAGCCCCACGGCGTCCATCGCCGAGCGCAGGGTGGCGCCGGCTACCGGCCGGGCCCTCCCGGCGCCGGCCCGGAGGATCTCCTCGACCGCAGCCGGGTCGGCCTCGAGCTCCCGGTAGCGGACCTGCAGCGGGCGCAGCATCTCGATCACCGCGTCGGCGACCGCCGCCTTGAGCTCCCCGTAGCGGCGGTGCTCTCCGGCGACCTCGGTCGGGTCGCGCCCGGTCGCCGCGGCGAGGATCGCCAGCAGATTGGAGACCCCCGGTTTGAGCCCGGGGTCGAAGCGGACGGCGTCGGCGCCGTCGTCGGTGTCGGTGACCGCGCGGCGGAACTTGCGCTCGATCACCTCGGGGGGGTCGAACAGCCCGATCACGCCCTGCTCGGAGTCGGCCGACTTCGACATCTTCCTGGTCGGCTCCTGCAGGTCCATGATCCTCGCCCCGCGCCCGGCGGGAGGGATGGTCGCCTCGGGGACGGTGAAGACCTCTCCGTAGCGGGCGTTGAACCGCTCCGCCAGGTCCCGGGTCAGCTCCAGGTGCTGGCGCTGGTCGTCGCCGACCGGGACATGGGTCGCCTGGTAGGCGAGGATGTCGGCCGCCATCAGGGTCGGGTAGGTGAACAGCCCGACCCTGGCGGCCTCCTCGCCGCCCTTGGTGGCCTTGTCCTTGAACTGGGTCATGCGGCGCAGTTCGCCGATGCTGGCGGTGCACTCGAGGAGCCAGGCGAGCTGGGTGTGCTCGGCGACGTGGCTCTGGACGAACAGGGTGCAGGCGTCGGTGTCGAGGCCGGCGGCGAGCAGGAGGGTCGCCACCTCGGTGGTGTCGCGGCGCAGGCTGGCCGGGTCCCTCGGCACGGTGAGGGCGTGCAGGTCGACCACGCAGTAGAAGCTCTCCCCGAGGGCCTGGTCCTCGACCCAGTAGCGGACCGCCCCGAGGTAGTTGCCGAGGTGGAGGCCACCGGTTGGCTGGATGCCCGAGAGGATCCTTGTCATCGGCCAATGCTAGGTCGGGGCCCGACCGGGCCCGACCGGGCCCGACGGGGACGCCACCGGCCCGACCGGGCCCGGCGGGCGCCGCCGGGGGTGTCCGGCTCGGAGCGGGGAGGTCGGCGGCGCCGATGGGGTCCCCGGATCGCGGGCGGCCGGCGCCTACGCTTGGCCCATGGCCTACACGGTGAGCACCCCCGTATTCGAGGGCCCTTTCGACCTGCTGCTGCACCTGATCACCCGGGAGCAGGTCGACTTGTGGGAGGTGTCACTGTCGGCGATCGTCGACGGTTACGTCGCGGCGCTCGAGTCGATGCGCGCCCAGCTCGACCTCGACACCGCCACCGAGTTCCTGCTGATCGCCGCGGTGCTCCTCGAGCTCAAGGCCCGTCGTCTGCTGCCGGGCGAGGACGACGCCGAGCTCGACGAGGAGCTCGGCTCGTGGGAGGAGCGCGACCTGCTCCTCGCCCGGCTCCTCGAGTGCAAGACCTTCAAGGACGCATCCGGCGCCCTGACCCGCATGATCGACGCCGCCGGACGGTCCTGGCCGCGGGTCGCGGGCATGGAGGACCGCTTCGCCGGGTTGGCCCCCGACCCGCTCGAAGGCGTCAGCGCAGAGCGGCTACGGGACGCCCTGCGCCGGGTCCTCACCCCAGACCCGGCCCCGCGCGTCGAGCTGGACCACGTCGCTCCGATCCGGGCCAGTGTGGCCGACGCCGTCGCCGAGCTGGTCGACGAACTGCCGCGGGTGGGTCGGATCAGCTTCACCCGGCTCACCGCCGGCCTCGCCGAGCGCCTCGAGGTGATCGTGCGGTTCCTCGCGGTGCTGGAGCTGTGCAAGCAGGGAAGGGTGGAGCTCGACCAGGCCGGCAACTTCGCTGAGCTGCACCTGAGCTGGGTCGACGACGACGAGCCCGACGCTCCCGACACCGCCGACTTCGGCGTCGATCTCGTCGAGGTCGGCGAGTACGCGGGCTGATGGCCACCGAAGCCGCCCGGGCGATCGAGGCGATCCTGATGGTCGCCGACCGACCGATCGAGCCGGGCCTGCTCGCCCAGGTCCTCGAGATCGCACCCGCCCGGGTCGAGGAGTGCTGCGCCGAGCTGCAGGCCTCCTACGAGGCGGAGGACCGAGGGTTCTGCCTGGTCCGGGTGGCCGGCGGCTACCGGTTCCAGTCGCACCCCGACCTGGCCGCCTACGTGGAGCGCTTCGTGCTCGAAGGTCAGCACGCCAGGCTGTCGGCCGCTGCGCTCGAGACACTCGCGATCGTCGCCTACAAGCAGCCGATCTCCCGCGGGCAGATCGCGTCGATCCGGGGGGTCAGCGCTGAGGGGGTGTTGCGCACCCTCGAGCAGCGCGGGTACGTGACCGAGGTCGGCCGGGACCCCGGACCCGGACAGGCGGTCCTCTACGGGACCACCCAGGCGCTGCTCGAGCGGCTCGGGCTCGACTCCCTCGCCGGCCTCCCGCCGCTCGAGGAGTTCGTCCCCGGACCCGAGGTGCTCGAAGCCCTCGAGCAGGGGTTGCGGGCCGATGCCTCCGCCACCCGCAACCGACCCGACGCCGGCGACGCCGCCGACCCGCCGGACGGCGGGGGGACCGCAGGGGAGCCGCCCGGCCCGCTCGGAGCATGAGCGGGGACCTGGGGCCCGCCGGTCCCGCCGGTGGCGTCCGGTTGCAGAAGGTCCTCGCCCGGGCGGGGCTCGGCAGCCGGCGGGTCGCCGACGAGCTGGTGTCCGCCGGGAGGGTGAAGGTCAACGGGCAGGTCGCCGACCCGGGTCGTCGGGTCGACCCCGAGATCGACCGGGTCGAGGTCGACGGGGTCCCTGTCGCGGTCCGTCCCGGGCTGGTCCACTACCTGCTGAACAAGCCGGCCGGGGTCGTCTCGACCGTCTCGGACCCCGAGGGGCGCCCGACGGTGGTCTCCCTGGTCCCCGCCGAGCCGCGGGTCCACCCGGTGGGGCGCCTCGACGCGGACACCGAGGGGCTGATCCTGCTCACCAACGACGGGGAGCTCACCAACCGGCTCACCCACCCCCGCTACGGGGTTGACAAGGAGTACCTGGCGCACGTCGACGGGGGAGCGCTGCGCCCCCACCAGCTCCGGGCGTTGCGCGACGGGGTCGTCCTCGACGACGGGACGACCGCCCCGGCCCGGGTTTCCCAACCGTCACCGGGGGTGCTGCGCATCACCATCCACGAAGGGCGCAACCGTCAGGTTCGCCGGATGTGCTCCGCGGTCGGCCACCCGGTGCTGCGCTTGGTGCGGGTCCGGATCGGGCCGTTGCGCGACCCCGACCTCGGGCCGGGAGAGTGGCGACCGCTGCGGGTAGCCGAGCTTCACGCCCTCCAAGCAGCAGCCACCGCCACCGCCGGCGACCCCGTCACCACCACCGCCGGCGACCCGGAACCCGTCATCCCCGGCGACCCTGGGACACTCGGTACCGGGGGAGGGCCCGACCGGGCCCTCCGCTAGCCTGGGGCCTCGTGCCCGCCGCCCGCCGCCGACGTTGACCGCCCCGGCGCTCCGGCGCGCGCAGGTCGTCGGGATGGGACTGATCGGCGGTTCCCTGGGCGCCGCCCTCCGAGCCCGGGGCTGGTATGTCACCGGCTCGGATCTCGACCCGGCCCGGAGCGAACGGGCCCTCGCCGACGGGCTGGTCGACCAGGTCGGGGAGGACCCCGCCGCGCCGGTCACCTTCGTGGCCACCCCGGCGGGCGCGGTGGTCGGCGCCGCCCGGCGCGCCCTCGACCACGGGGGGGTGGTGAGCGACGTGGCCGGTATCAAGGCCCCGATCGTCGCAGCCCTGCCCGATCCCAGTTTCGTCGGCGGCCACCCGATGGCCGGGTCCGAGCAGCAGGGCCTCGACGGTGCCGACCCGGAGCTGTTCGTCGGGGCCACCTGGGTGCTCACCCCGACCGCGACCACCAGCCCAGCGGCCTACGCCACGGTGCAGTCCGTCGCGGCGGCGCTCGGCGCGCTGGTCGTCGCCGTCCCCCCCGAACGCCACGACCGCCTGGTCGCCCTGGTCTCCCACGTGCCGCACCTGACCGCCGCCACGTTGATGAACCTCGCCGCCGACTCCGCCCTCGAGCACGGAACCCTGCTGCGGCTCGCCGCCGGCGGCTTCCGCGACATGACCCGTGTCGCGGCGGGTGACCCGGGCATCTGGCCCGACATCTGCGGAGAGAACCGGGAAGCGATCCTCGAGGTCCTAGACGCCCTGATCGCCTCCCTCGCGGGGCTTCGCTCCGCGATCGACGGCACCGACCGGAAGATGCTCCTCGACCACCTGGAGCGAGCCAGCGAGTCCCGGCGCAACCTCCCCGTCGGCGCGCCCGCCCCCAGCGAGAGCGTCGAGATCCGGGTGCCGGTGCCCGACCGCCCGGCGGTGCTCGCCGAGGTCACGACCCTGCTCGCCGAGGTCGGCGTCAACATCTACGACATCGAGATCGCCCACTCCGCCGAGGGGGAACGGGGGGTGCTGGTGATGGTGGTCTCGGCCGCCGCGGTACCCGTCGCCCGGGAGTTGCTGGGCGCGCACGGCTACCGCCTGTCGGCGAAGCGGATGGAGGGATGACCTGCCTGGCCGTCGCCCCGGCCCGCCGAGGGTTGCGGGGCGAGCTCGTCGTGCCCGGCGACAAGTCGGTCTCCCACCGGGCGCTGCTGATGGCCGCTCTCGCCGAGGGAACCTCCCGCCTGCAGGGGCTGTCGGGCGGTGACGACGTGGCCCGCAGCGCCGCAGCGATCGCTGCGTGCGGGGCCGGCCTCGAGCGCGAAGCTCCCGGAACGCTGCGCGTGCTCGGCGGTCCCGGGCGCCTGCACGAGCCGGCCGCGGTGGTCGACGTCGGCAACTCCGGCACCTCGATCCGCCTCCTCGCCGGCTGGTCCGCCGCCCGCCCGTGGCTGACGGTGCTCCAAGGCGACGCCTCGATCGCCCGCCGCCCGATGGGCCGGGTCGCCGAGCCGCTTCGGAGGATGGGGGCGGCGGTCGACGGCCGGGCCGGCGGCACGCTACCCCCCCTCGTGGTGCGCGGCGGTGGGCTGGTAGGTATCGAGCACCGTCCCGAGGTCGCCAGCGCCCAGGTGAAAGGCGCAGTGATCCTCGCCGGGCTCGGCGCGGACGGTGAGACCGTGGTGCACGAAGCGGTCCCCACCCGGCGCCACACCGAGGAGCTGCTGGAACGCTTCGGCGCCGACATCGAGCACCGCCCCGGCTGGGCCCGGGTCCGGCCCGGACCGCTCAGCCCCGTCGAGATGACGATCCCCGCCGACCCCTCCCAAGCGGCGTTCTGGGTGGTCGCCGCGACCGTCGTGGCCGGCAGCGACCTGCGGATCGCGAACGTCTATGTCGGCCCGGGACGCGCCGGGTTCCTCGAGGTGCTCGCCCGGATGGGTGCGGATGTCACTGTCGAAGCCGAGCGTCCCGCCGACCGCACCGCCGACCTGCGGGTACGCTCCGCCCAGCTGAGCGCGACCACCGTCGCTGGCGAGGAGGTGCCCGGATTGATCGACGAGATCCCCGTGCTGGCCGTGGCCGCCGCGTGCGCCGAGGGGACCACTACTTTCGCCGACGCCGCCGAGCTGCGGGTCAAGGAGTCCGACCGGGTCGAGACCACCGTCGCAGCCCTGCGGGCGCTCGGCGCGCAGGCCGAGGGCCGCCCAGACGGCCTGGTCGTGGGAGGTGGCCGGCTCGTCGGCGGGACGGTCGACGCCGCCGGCGACCACCGCATCGCGATGGCCGCGGCGATCGGCGGTCTGGCGTCGGTCGAGGGCGCGACGGTGCACGGCTGGGACGCGGTCGCTACCAGCTACCCGGGCTTCGCCGAGGAGCTCACCCGGTGCTGGTGATCGCGATCGACGGCCCGGCCGGTTCGGGCAAGTCGACCGTGGCCCGCGAGGTAGCCGCCCGCTTGGGGCTCGACTACCTGGACACCGGTGCGATGTACCGGGCTGTGACCTTCGCCGCGATCAGGCGCGGGATCGACCCCGAGGACGCCGAGCTGGTAGCCGAGCTGTGCCGCAACCTCACCCTGGAGGTCGCCGAGACCGTCAGCGTCGACGGGGTGGACGCCACCATCGAGATCCGCAGCCCGGAGGTGACCAGGGCGGTCTCGACCGTCGCCGCCAACCCCGCGGTCCGCCGGGAGCTGGTCGAGCGTCAGCGGGAGTGGGCGGCGGCCCACGGCGGGGGGGTGGTCGAGGGTCGTGACATCGGGAGCGTGGTGTTCCCCGACGCGCCGGTCAAGGTGTACCTGACCGCCGACGACGCCGAGAGAGCCCTCCGGCGCAGCCGGGAGATGCTCGAGTTGCACTACGACCAGGTCGCCGCCGACATCGCCCGTCGGGACCACGCCGACTCCAACCGGCCGGTAGCGCCCCTCGGGGTCGCTGAGGACGCGGTCGCCCTCGACACGACCGACCGTCCGGTCGAGGCGGTCGTCGACGAGGTGCTGCGTCTCGTGGCGGACCGCTCGTGACCCGACGGTGCCGGTGAGGCGCTCCGGTCGCCTGCAGCTCGCCTGGTGGTCCTTCGCCAGGGGAGTGGTGGAGCTGTTCTGCCGGGTGGTGTGGCGGGTCCGGATAGACGGCAAGGAGCACATCCCGGTGACCGGGGCTTTCGTGCTCGCCCCGGTCCACCGCTCCTATGTCGACACCCTGGTCTGCGGATGCCTCCTGCGCCGGCGGATCCGTTTCATGGGCAAGGAGGAGCTGTGGGCGCGGCGCTGGTCGGCGAGGCTGTTCGACTCGCTCGGGGGCATCCCGGTGCGGCGCGGCACCCCCGACCGGGAGGCGCTGCGCGCCGCTGAGGACGCCCTGGCGGCCGGCGAGCCGGTCGTGCTCTACCCCGAGGGCACCCGGCAGTCCGGCCCGGTCGTCCAGCCGCTGTTCGAGGGGGCTGTTTTCGTCGCCGCCAGGGTCGGGGTGCCGATCGTGCCGGTCGGCATCGGAGGCAGCGAGTGGGCGATGCCCAGAGGGTCGCGGGGCATCCGAGCGGTCCGGATAGCGGCGGTGGTCGGGGCGCCGATCCCCCCACCGGCGCGCTCGGAGTCGGGTCGGGTTCCCCGCCGGGCGGTTGCCGAGGCGTCCGAGCAGCTGCACACCGAGCTGCAACGGCTCTTCGACCAGGCTCGCCGAGAAGCCGGCCGTCCCTGACCCCGATGCCCGATGCCCGAGGCCTGAGCGTTCGACCGCATGTCGCCATCGTCGCCATCGTCGCCGGCGAGCTCCCCGCCCACCTGGTGGCCGGCGAGGCGGACATCTTGGCGTCCCTCGGTCACCGGTCCGTGCTCCCCGGACATGTCCTGGTGGTCCCGGAGCCTCATGCCGCCACCTTGGTCGGGCACCCCGCGAGCACATCGACGACCAGTGGAACCACCGGGAGCGGATCGGCGCCTACCCGCTCGGGGTCATGCCCCGCTACCTGTCGGCCCGGATGACCACCGAGGTCGGGCAGGTCGGCCCGGCGGTCCGAGACGACGGGCTCACCCTCGACCCGGGCGGCCCCATGGCGCCCTCCCAGGGCCGGATCGGGATCAACAGCTCCACCGCGGTCGGGAGGGGAGCGCGCCCCGCCTGCGTGACCAGGTGACCCGGTCGGCCTGCTCGTCGATCACGGTCACCGGGGCCGAGACGCTCCTCGGGCCGCTGCTCGGCGTCGCCCGGCGGGTGGCGGTCGCCCGCCGCGCCGCTCTCGGCAAGCCCGGCACCTGGGTCTCGCTCGACGACGTGGTGAGCCGGAGCGTCGCCCACGTCCACCTCCACGTCGTCCCCGGCCCCCCGGGAGATGGAGCTCGCGGGCTCTCCTGGCCCGGCGGTCGCTACGCCGACCCCGACGAGGCCGCGGGGATCGCCGGGTCGATCCGGGAGCAGCTCCGCTGAGACCCCGGGCCCTGGTCGGCGCCGGACTGGTGTTCGCGGCTTTCAACCTGAGGGCGACGATCGCCGCGGTCTCCCCGGTCCTGCCCCAGGTGGAGCGGTCCTACCGGCTGTCGTCTGCGGGTGGCGGGCTGCTCAACACCGCCCCGCTGGTCTGCTTCGGGGTCTTCGCGCTGGCCACCCCCGCGTTGCTGCGCCGTTTCGGCGACGACCGGCTCCTCTGGCTGGCCGTCGCGGGGGTCACCGCCGGCACCGTTCTGCGATCACTTCCCGGCGCCTTTCCCCTCTTCGCCGGCACGCTCGTAGCCGGCGCGGCGATCGGTGTCGGCAACGTGCTGCTCCCCGGTCTGGTCAAGAGGTCCTTCCCCGACCGGGTCGCCCTGCTCACCGGGCTGTACGCGATGGCGCTGTCGGGCGGTGCGGCCGTCGCCGCCGGGCTCACCGTCCCGATCGAGCACGCCGCCGGGCTGTCGTTGCGCACCGCTCTCGGTGTCTGGGCGATCCCCGCGCTCGCCGCTCTCGTGTTGTGGCCCCCGGGTCGCTCGAAGCGGGCGCCGACCAGGGAGCGGGGCGGCCCGTGGCTCGGCGGGGCGTGGCCGGCGCTGCGTCGCAGCGGCCTCGCGTGGGCGGTCACCGGGTTCATGGGGCTCCAGTCGCTGAGCTTCTACGCCCTGTTCGCCTTCGTCCCGACCCTCCTCGAGAGCGCCGGGGACCGGGCGGCCCTCGCCGGGGCGGAACTGTCGGTCTCGGCGGTCGCTGGCCTGCTGTCGGCGCTCGCCACCCCGCACCTCGCCGGTCGGCTCCGTCGGGGTTGGCCGCCGGTCGCCGCCGGCATCGCCCTCAACGCCCTCGCCCTCGCAGGGCTCGCGGTCGCCCCGCACGGTGTCGGCGCGGTCACCGTCTGGATGTTCGCCCTCGGCGCCGGGCAGGGGGCGATGATCAGCCTGGCTCTCGGTTTCATCGTCGCCCGCGCCCCCGACCCGGTCCAGGCCGCCAACCTCTCGACGATGGCCCAGGGCGGCGGGTACCTGCTCGCGTCGCTCGGGCCGTTCGCTGTAGGCGCGCTCCACCAGCTGACCGGCGGGTGGCGGGTCCCCTTGGGGGTCCTCGGGGCGGTCCTCGTCGCAGAAGCGGTCGCCGGTTTCGCCGCGTCGGTCAAACGGACCGTGCCGGGCGTGCCGGGCGTGCCGGGCGTGCCGGGCGTCCGTCCCGTCGCGGGCCGCTAGCGTGCGACGACGTGCTGCTGCGCATGTCCACCCTCTTCCTGCGAACCCTGCGAGAAGACCCCGTCGAGGCCGAGCTGCCCAGCCACAAGCTGCTCCTGCGTGCCGGCTACGTACGCCGGGTCGGGCCGGGGATCTACTCGTGGATGCCGCTCGGGATGCTCGCGGTGCGCAACGTGGAGCGGGTGGTGCGCGAGGAGATGGCCGCGATCGGCGCCCAGGAGGTGCAGTTCCCGGCGCTGGTCCCCCGGGAGGTCTTCGAGCGCAGCGGGCGCTGGGAGGACTACGGCGACGCACTGTTCCGCCTGAAGGACCGCCGCGACGCCGACTACCTGCTCGCCCCGACCCACGAGGAGCTGTTCACGCTGCTCGTCAAGGGTGAGTACAGCTCCTACCGGGACCTGCCGGTGTCACTGTTCCAGATCCAGACCAAGTACCGCGACGAGGCCCGACCCCGGGCGGGGGTGCTACGAGCCAGGGAGTTCGTGATGAAGGACTCCTACTCCTTCGACGTCGACGACGCCGGCGCAGAGCGCTCCTACCGTGCCCACCGCGACGCCTACGAACGGATCTTCGCCCGTCTCGGTTTCGACTACCGGATCGTCTCCGCGGTCTCGGGGGCGATGGGCGGCTCGGCGTCGGAGGAGCTGATCGCCCCGACCCCTTCCGGCGAGGACACCTTCGTACAGTGCGGGAACTGCGACTACGCCGCCAACGCCGAGGCGGTGGAGATCGCCGGCCCGACCCGGGCCGGCGGGGACGGACCGGGTCCAGCGACGAGCGACTCGGCGCCGGGTCCGCAGCGGGTGCTCGACACCCCCGGCACCCCGACGATCGCAACCCTCGTAGAGCGGCTCAACTCGATGGATCTCGGTAGGTCCTTCGGCGCCGCGGACACCTTGAAGAACCTGGTCGTGAAGACCAGGGCGCCGGGCGCAGCCGACTGGGAGCTGTTGGTCATCGGGGTGCCCGGGGACCGCGACGTCGACATGAAACGGGTTGCCGGCCAGCTCGAGCCGACCGAGGTCGCCCCCGCCGGCCCCGACGACCTCGCCGGCCACCCCGGCCTGGTCAAGGGCTACATCGGGCCGCAACGCCTCTCCGAGCTCGGGATCCGTTTCGTGGTGGACCCGCTCGTCACCGAGGGCTCGGCATGGGTGACCGGGGCCAACGAAGCCGACCGGCACGCCCTCGACGTCGTCAGGGGCCGCGACTTCTTCCCCGACGGCGAGCTCGGGGCGGTGGAGGTCCGCGACGGGGACCGCTGCGCCCGCTGCGGCGGTCCGCTGCAGATCGCCCGGGGCATCGAGCTGGCCCACGTCTTCCAGCTCGGACGCAAGTACGCCGAGGTCTTCGACCTGACCGTCAGCGGCGCCGACGGGCGCCCGGTGACAGTCACCATGGGCTCCTACGGGGTCGGGATCACCCGGGCGGTCGCCGCTCTCGCCGAGCAGACCCACGACGACCTCGGGTTGCGCTGGCCCCGGGAGATCTCACCCGCCGACGTGCACCTGGTGGCCACCGGGAAGGGCGAGGAGCCCTACACCGCCGGCGAGCAGCTCGCCGCTGAGCTGCTCTCCGCCGGTCTGCGGGTGCTCTACGACGACCGGCGGGGCAGCTCGGCGGGAGTGAAGTTCGGTGACTCCGAGCTGCTCGGCGTCCCCCTCATCGTGACCGTCGGGAGGGGGCTCGCCAAGGGGGTGGTGGAGGTACGGGACCGCTGGAGCGACGAACGGGTCGAGGTGCCCCTCGACGGGGCCGCCGCCGAGATCGTCCGGATCGCCGCCGGACAGCCCTGACAGCAAGACCAGCGCCGAGGGGACCCCGGGCCCGGCCCGACCGGACCCCGCTCCCGGCCCGACAGGCTCCGACAGGACCCCGGGCTCAGCCCGACAGCGCCGAGAGCGCCTCGGCGGCGTCGACATAGCGGTCGTCGACCAGCCGCCCGCCGGCGCTCGGGTCGCCCCCGGGGGCGAGGCCGACCGTAGAGACCACCGCAGCGACGTTGCGGAGAAGCTCGCGCAGCTCCGGCGGTGGGCCGAAGTACTGGTCCTCGTCGACCGCCCGGAGCTCCTCGGACCCACCGGTGGGGGAGAGGCGCTCGACGACGGCGGTCACCAGCTCCTCGGGGGCCGACGCTCCGGCGATCACCCCGACGGTCCCCGCCAGGTCATCGGGCAGCTCACCCGGCCCGTTGACCCGCAGCACCCGGCCGCACCCGGCGGCCCGGGCAGTGCGCTCGAGCGCCCGGGTGTTGGAGGAGTTGGCCGAGCCGATCACCACGACCACGTCGCAGCGTCCGGCGATCGCCTTGAGAGCGGCCTGACGGTTGGTGGTGGCGAAGCACAGGTCGGACTGGCCGGGCACCCACAGGTCCGGCCAGCGTCGCCGGGCGTGGTCGAGGAGGGTCTTCCACTCGTCGAGGGCGAGGGTCGTCTGGGCGAGGAAGGCGACCGGACCGGCCGGCTCGGGCAGCGCGTCGATGTCGGCCACCGACTCCACGAGATGGATCGCGTCCGGGGCGACCGCCATCGTGCCGATCGCCTCCTGGTGGCCGGCGTGGCCCACGTAGACGATCGTGTAGCCCTTGGCGGAGCGCACCTTCACCTCGTGGTGCACCTTCTTCACCAGCGGACAGACCGCGTTGACCACCGCCCCGCCGGTCTCCCGCGCCCGGGCCACGACCTCCGGCGGGGACCCGTGGGCGGACAGCATCAGCGGGGCGCCGGGGGGCACCTCGGCCACGTCCTCCACGAAGACCACCCCGAGCTTCTCGAAACGCTCGACCACCACCTGGTTGTGGACGATCTCGTGGTAGCAGTACACGGGAGGGTCGAAGACCCTCACCATCCAGGCGAGGGCCTTGATGGCCATCTCCACCCCGGCGCAGTACCCCCGGGGCGAGGCGAGCAGGACCTTCTCTACGGTCACGGTCCCGAGGCTACCGAGGCGCACGCTCGAAGCTGGAGCCGGGAGGACCGGATCCCGGCGTATCCTTACCCGGCCATGTCACTCCCACGCGTCGTGGCGGTCGCCCCCGCTTCGCCAGCCGCCCGGGCCGGCGTCGAGCCGGGCGACGAGATCCTCGCCCTCGACGGCCAGCTCCCCAGGGACATCATCCAATACCAGCTCCTCGCCGACCAGGAGACCCTGGAGGTGGACCTGCGCCGCGGCGGGCTGGAGATCAGCGTGACCCTCCGACGCGAAGGTGGCGTGCCGCTCGGGATGGAAGTCGACGCCGCCCTGTTCGACCGGGTGCGGACCTGCGACAACCACTGCGAGTTCTGTTTCATCCACCAACTGCCGAAAGGGCTGCGCAAGAGCCTCTACACCCGCGACGACGACTACCGCCTGTCGTTCCTCTACGGCAACTTCACGACCCTCACCCGCTTCACCGAGGCGGACCTGGAGCGGGTCGTCACCGAGGGCCTGTCACCGCTGTGGGTGTCGATCCACGCGACCGACCCCGAGGTGCGCTCACGGATGTTGCGCAACCCGAGGGGGGCGACCAGCCTGCGGTGGCTGCGGGCGTTGCTCGACCACGGCATCGAGGTCCACGGTCAGGTGGTCGTCTGCCCGGGGGTCAACGACGCAGAGGTGCTCGAGTCGACCCTCGCCGGGGTCCTCGACCTCTACCCGGAGCTGGCGAGCGTCGCCTGCGTCCCGCTCGGGGTGAGCCGGTTCAACACCGGCCCCGCCATGCGCCCCCACACCCCCGCCGAGGCGGCAGCGGTCGTCGACATCGTCGAGGACTGGCAGTCGAGCTTCGAGCTGGCGCTCGGCCGGCCCCTGGTGTACCCCTCCGACGAGTACTACCTGCTAGCCGGGCGCGACCTGCCCGCTCTGGAGCGTTACGGCGAGGTCTGCCAGCACGACAACGGGGTCGGGATGCTGCGCTCCTTCGAGGCGCGTTTCGCCGGGCGGGACGACCTGCCCGCGGGCGGCCCGGGCGGTTTCTTCCAGTCCGTCGACGGGGCGCCGGCGATCGGCTACCGAGCCGAGCGGGCCCCCGGGGCGGTGAGCCTGCGGCCCCGGCCCGACGCCCCGGTGACCATCCTCACCGGTGCCTACGCGGCCGGGTGGATCGAGCGCCTGGCCGGCTCGGCGCGCCCCGGTACCGAGGTGGTCGTGGTCGACAACCGGTTCTTCGGGGGCAACATCGCCGTGGCCGGGCTGCTCACCGGCGGTGACGTCTCCCGGGTCCTCGGGGGCCTCCCGACCGGCCGGCGGTACCTGCTCCCCGACGTGTGCCTGTCGGGGGGCAGGTTCTTGGACGGTCTCGGCCTCGAGGACCTCCCGAGGACCGTCGAGGTGCTACCCGCCGACGGCGCCAGCCTCCGCGACGCCCTGCGGGTCGGGGCCCGATGAGCGACGGGCCCGCCGGCGCCGGCGATGTGCCCCGGGCGGCGGGGGTCCCGGTCCTCGACGCGCCGGCGGGACCGGTCCCCGCGCCCCGCCCGCAGGTGGCGGTGGTCGGCCGGCCGAACGTCGGCAAGTCGACGCTCGTCAACCGGATCGTCGGCCGCCGCGAGGCGATCGTCGAGGAGCGCCCCGGGGTGACGAGGGACCGCAAACCGCTCGACGCCGAGTGGGCGGGGAGGGAGCTGACACTGGTCGACACCGGCGGCTGGTCGGCCGCCGGTGGGGGA
>JAKABK010000338.1 GCA_021796905.1 Actinomycetes bacterium | reverse complement strand
TAGTGGGGGTACTCGAGCAGCCCATCGGCGAAGCTCTCCTCGCGCGCCGAGTCCTCGTTGCCCATCACCCCGGGCACCAACCGGCAGACGGCCTCCACCACGGCCAGCGCCGCCACCTCTCCTCCCGCGAGGACGAAGTCACCGAGGCTCAGCTCCCCGTCGACCAGGTGGTCGACGATCCGCTGGTCGACGCCTTCGTAACGGGCGCAGAGCAGTCCGAGCGAGCCGCCCGCGGCCAGCTCCGAGGCGAGAGCCTGGTCGAAGCGACGTCCGCCGGGCGACAACAGCAGCAGTGGGCGGGCGGGCGCTACCTGCTCGACTGCCCTGAAGACCGGTTCGGGTGCGAGGACCATCCCGGGCCCGCCGCCGAAGGGGGCGTCGTCCAAGGAGCGGTGCGGGTCGACGGCGCCGGCGCGCAGGTCGTGGACCGCCAAGTCGAGCAGCCCGGCGCGGCGGGCCCGTCCGACCAGGCTGGCGTCGAGCCAGGGCGCCACCAGCTCCGGGAACATGGTGAGCAGATCGATGCGCACTTCCCCGCCTAGGTCTCCAGCAGCCCAGGGGGCGGGTCGACGGTGATCTCCCCGGGCCGGTGGTCGACCACGAAGCACAACGGCACCAACCCGCCCCCGTCGAGGACGAGCAGGTCGCTGGCCGGGTTGGCCTCGACCGCGACGACCGTGCCGAGCAGACCTCCCGCTGGGTCCCGGACCGCCGAGCCGACCAGCTCGTGGACCCAGAGCGCCTCGGGGTCGGCGATCGGAGCGGCGGTCAGCACCGCGCCGCGCAGCTCCTCGGCGCCCTCCCGTCCGACCACCCCGTCGAAACAGACCAGCCACCGCTCCCGACCGCCGGTCGCCGGCGCCGGACCGGAGGCCCGCACCACGAGCGGCCGGCCGTCGACTGTGGACAGCGTCGCTCCGGGGGACAGCCGTTCCAGGCGGTTGGTGACCAGCTCGACGACCACCCGGCCGTCCAACCCGTGGGCCCGGACGATCCGACCGACCTCCAGGCGCTCCGGGCCCACGCCGGGGCCCTCCGGGGACACGCCGGGGCGGTCAGTCGACGATGTCGACCGAGACGTCGCGGCCCTCCGATGCGGCCGCCGCCCTCACCACCGCTCGGATCGCCTGGGCGACCCGACCCCGCCGGCCGATCACCCGTCCCATGTCCTCGTGGGCGACGCTGAGCGACAGGCGGGTGCCGCCACGTCCCGGCGTCTCCTCGATGCTCACCGCGCCCGGGTCGTCGACCAGGGAGGTGGCCAGGTACTCGAGCACCGCCCGGGCCCGCCCGCCCGCCGGTGCACCCGCCGCGGGCTCGGCGGAGCCGTCCGGGTCGCTCACGATCGGGGGGTGTCGGGCGCTGCGTCGGCCCCGGAGACGCCGGCCCCCGGGAGCGCGGCCACGGCGGCCGCCGGCACCCCGGTCTTCCACTCCTCGATCGCGCCGCACTGGGCGAGGAGCTTGGCGACCCGCTCGGTCGGCTGGGCGCCTTCGGCCAACCAGTGGATCGCCCGGGCATTGTCGATCGCCACCTTCGACGGCTCGGAGCGCGGCTCGTAGGTCCCGAGGATCTCGATGAACCTGCCGTCGCGCGGCGAGCGGCTGTCGGCAGCCACGACCCGGTAGATCGGCTGCTTCTTCTTGCCCATCCGCATCAGACGGAGCTTGACGGCCATGCTCGAGTGTTCTCCTGTCGGTCCCTGGGCCGCTTCAGCGGCCACGCTTCTTCTTCTTGCTGGACTTGCGACCCGCCTTGCCTGCGGCCTTGGACATTCGCCGCCCCATCCCGGGGAGGTTCGCCATGCCCTTCATCATCGACTGCATCTGCTTGAAACGGTCGAGGAGGCTGTTGACCTCGGTGGTCGTGGTCCCGCTACCCGCAGCGATCCGGCTCCGACGCGAGCCGTTGATGATGCCCGGGTTGCGGCGCTCCTCGGGCGTCATCGAGTGGATGATCGCCTCGATCGGCTTCATGGCGTCGTCGTCGACCTCGGCGTTGCGGACCTCCTTGGGGAGCCCGGGGATCATACCCACCAGCCCGGACAGGGGGCCCATCTTCTTCAGCTGCTGCATCTGGTCGAGGAAGTCCTCGAGGGTGAAGCTCCCCTCCTGCAGACGGGACATGGCCCGCTCGGCCTCGGCCTGGTCGAGGGTGGCCTCGGCCTTCTCGATCAGCGAGAGGACGTCTCCCATCCCGAGGATCCGGTCCGCCATGCGGTCGGGGTGGAACAGGTCGAAGTCGGCCTGCTTCTCCCCGGTCGAGGCGAACACGATCGGGCGGCCGACGACCTCCTTGACCGACAGTGCCGCGCCGCCACGGGCGTCGCCGTCGATCTTGGTGATGATCACCCCGTCGAGCTCGAGGGTCTTGTGGAACGCCTCGGCGGTGGCGACGGCGTCCTGGCCGGTCATCGCGTCGATGACGAGGAAGGTGTAGTGGGGCTCTACCGCCGCGGAGATGCGGCGCACCTCGTCCATCAGCTCCTCGTCGACCGAGAGCCGGCCGGCGGTGTCCACGACGAGGACGTCCTTGCCGAGCCGGCGGGCCTCCTCCAAGCCCCGGGCGGCGACCGCCACCGGGTCGGTCGGCTCGCTCCAGACCGGCACCCCGGCCTCGGCGCCGAGGATCCGCAGCTGCTCGACCGCGGCCGGGCGCTGCAGGTCGGCACCGACGAGCAGCGGCTGGCGGCCCTGACGACGGAACCAGGCGGCCAGCTTGGCTGCGGTGGTGGTCTTGCCGGCACCCTGGAGGCCGGCGAGGAGGACGACGGTCGGTGGGCGGGGGGCGAAGGTGACCCGGAGGGTCTCCCCGCCGAGGATCCGGCGCAGCTCGTCGTGGACGACCTTGACGACCTGCTGGCCGGGGGTGAGGCTCGTCGACAGGTCCGCACCGACGAGCTGCTCACGGACACGGGTGACGAAGTCCCTGACGACCCGCAGGTTGACGTCGGCCGACAGCAACGCCAGGCGGATCTCCCGGAGGGCCTCGTCGACGTCGGCCTCCGACAAGCGCCCCTTGCCGCGCAGCCGGGTGAAGACGGCGTCGAAGCGATCGGACAGGGACTCGAACATGTGGGTGGCAAGGTTAGGGGAAAAGCCCCGGTACGCGCCTGCAGCCGGGTAGGGGGGACT
>JAKABK010000337.1 GCA_021796905.1 Actinomycetes bacterium | reverse complement strand
CGTCCGGCGCCGCCGAAGGCGGCTCCGGACAGCTTGGCCGCGAGGTCGGCCTCGGCGGCGTCCAGGTCGTCGGTGACCAGCACCCCCTTGCCGGAGGCCAACCCGTCGGTCTTGACCACCCACGGCGGCGGGAGCTCCCGCAGGTGGGCGAGCGCGGCGTCCAGGTCGTCGGGGCCGGAGAAGGTGGCGTAGGCGGCGGTCGGCACGCCGGCGACCTCGAGCAGCTGCTTCATCCACGCCTTCGAGCCCTCCAGGCGGGCGCCGTCGGCACCGGGTCCGAGCACGAGACGGCCGCCGGCCCGGAGCCGGTCGGCGAGGCCGGCGACGAGGGGCGCCTCGGGCCCGACCACCCACAGCTCGGCGTCGAGCGCCGCCGGGTCGGAGTCGACGCAGCTGACCGGGGCTGACTCCCCGAGCGGCGCCCGCGACCCGCCGGTGCCGGTCCCGCCGGTGCCGGTCCCTCCGGCTCCCGAGGCGCTCGCGGGCTCCCGCGCCGAGCGGGCCAGGTGGGCGATGCCGGGGTTGCCGGGGCAGACCACGACCGCCTCGACCGACGGGCTGCGGGCGAGGGCGAGGGCGAGGGCGTGCTCGCGTCCCCCCGAGCCGACGACGCAGACCCTCACCGCGCCGTCCGCCGGGGGTCAGTCACCGACGCGGACGAACTGCTCCCGTCCCGGTCCGACACCGACCAGGTGGATCGGCACCCCGGCCAGCTCGGAGAGGCGGTCGACGTAGGCCCGGGCGGCGGTCGGCAGGTCGGCGACCGAGGTGGTCCCGGTGGTGTCGGTCCGCCATCCCGGGAGCTGCTCGTAGACCGGTGTGGCCTGGTGGAGCACCGACTGGTGGTAGGGCAGGTGCTCGTAGCGGGTCCCGTCGTGCTCGTAGGCGACGCAGACCCGGAGGGTCTCGAAGGTGTCGAGCACGTCGAGCTTGGTGAGGGCGATCTCCGACAGGGAGTTGAGCCGCACCGCCTGGCGGGCCATGACCGCGTCGAACCAGCCGGTCCGCCGCCGGCGACCGGTGTTGGTCCCGAACTCGTGGCCCCGCTCGACCAGCTCGTCGCCCGACGAGCCGGTCAGCTCGGTCGGGAACGGCCCGGAACCGACCCGGGTCAGGTAGGCCTTGGCGATCCCGATGACCCGGGCGATGTGGCGGGGCCCGATACCGGCGCCGGTGCAGGCACCGCCGGCGACCGGGTTCGAGGAGGTCACGAAGGGGTACGTGCCGTGGTCCAGGTCGAGGAAGGTCGCCTGCGCCCCTTCGAGCAGCACCTCGCTGCCGGCGTCGAGGGCGTCGTGGACGATCCCGACGGTGTCGGCGATCAGCGGGGCGAGCCGCGGGGCGTACTCGTCGAGGTAGCGGGCGCAGATGTCGTCGGCCGACAACGCCAGTCGGTTGTAGACCTTGGCCAGCACCTGGTTCTTCTCCCGGAGCACCAGGTCGAGCTTCTGGCGGAAGATCTTCGGGTCGAGCAGGTCCTGGACCCTGAGGCCGATACGGGACGCCTTGTCGGCGTAGGCGGGCCCGATCCCCCGCTTGGTGGTCCCGAGCTTGTTGCGCCCGAGGCGGCGCTCGGCCAGCGAGTCGAGCTCCTGGTGGTAGGGCATGATCAGGTGGGCGCTGCCCGAGATCCGCAACCGGGAGCAGTCGACCCCCCGGGCCTCGAGGGTGGCCATCTCGGCGAGGAGGACCTGCGGGTCGACCACCACCCCGTTGCCGATCACCGGGGTGACCGACGGGTACAGCACCCCGCTCGGGATCAGCTGGAGGGCGAAGCTCTCGCCGTCGACCACGATCGTGTGACCGGCGTTGTGGCCCCCCTGGTAGCGGACGACCACCTGCGCCTCCTTGGCGAGCAGGTCGGTCAGCTTCCCTTTTCCCTCGTCACCCCACTGGGTGCCGACGACCACCGTGGCAGGCACGTAGAGCGACCCTACCAGCTGCGCCCGGCGCCCCAGGCGCCGACACCGGCATCCCCCGCGCGCACGCCCCCGCGCGGGCGGCGGGGCGCGCCGCTGCCCCGGGCCGGGGCCCGGGGCAGCGGAGGAGACGACGCATCACCGACCGGCTAGCGCCGGCGACCACCCCCGCCGGCGAACATCAGCAGGATCCGCAGGATCGACAGGTAGACGAGCACCAGGGCGGTCATCATCGCCAGCGCGGAGGCCCACTCGGCGTCGGCCGGCAGGCGCATCGCCTCGGCCCGCTGCACGTAGTCGAAGTCGACCAGCAGGCTGGTGACGGCGATGACGAGCATCAGCACCCCGAAGATCGCCCACAGCGGGGAGGTCGCGTTGAAGATCGGTAGCGAGACGAACAGCGACAGCAGTGAGACGGCGATCAGTCCCATCGCCCCGATGGTGACCATCGACACCATCCGGGGCGTCACCCGGACCAGGCCGGTGCGGTAGACCCCGAGGGTGCCGATGAACACGCCGGCGGTGAACACGATCGCCAGCGGGATGATCCCCGAGAACTGGCTGGCGTAGATACCCGAGATCGCCCCGAGGCCGACGCCCTCGCACAGCGCGTAGATCGGAGCGAGCACCTTGGCCCAGCCCATCTTGAACCAGCTGACCAATACGACCCCGAAGGCGACGAGCAGCGCCAGGAAGGCGATGCCCTCGGGGACCACGGCCCAGCCGGCCACGCCGGCGACGAGGGCGAGGATCGTGAGGCCGATCAGCTTGTCGTAGGCCCGGGACGCCTTGAAGGTCTGCGCCGGCGCCCACGGGTCGGGGGCGAAGCTGCTGTGGCGGTACTCGCTGCCGATCCGCTTGAAGGCGGTGTCCATGGTCTGGCTCATGGATGTCTCCTTGTGGTCTCCGGCCCGAGCCGGCCGGCATCATCATGCCCCGCCGCGCCGACTTCGAGCACGTCGCTGGCTGAGTTTTCGATATGAGAACGGTGAGCGGCCCGGGGGCTCATCGCAGCTCCAGGTCCCCGCCGGCGCCGGCGGGGGCGTCGACGACCACCGTCGCCCCCTCGGCGTACTTGCCCTCGAGCAGGGCGAGGGCGAGGCGGTCCCCGATCTCCCGCTGGACCAGGCGCTTGAGCGGGCGGGCGCCGAAGGCCGGGTCGTAGCCCCGGGTGGCGAGCCATGAGCGGGCCTCGGGGGTGACCTCGAGGGACAACCG
>JAKABK010000336.1 GCA_021796905.1 Actinomycetes bacterium | reverse complement strand
GCAGATGTCGACCACGTCGATCTCGTCGCTGCCGACCAGACCCCGCCAGTCGGTCCCGCTCTCCGCCCAACCCCACCGGCGGGCAGCCGCCGCGGTCCGGACCGGGTCCGTGCCGACCACGACCGCAAGCTCGACACCCACCGGCAGCCCGAAGACACCAGGCGCGTTGCGCCAAGCGAGGGAATGGGTCGCACCCATGAAACCGTGGCCGACCATCCCGACCCTCAACACCCCGCCCCCGTCAGGTGTCACCGGCTACGACCCCCCTGGCGCGAACCGCCCCCGGGCCGCCCCGACGTCTCCCCCACCACCGGGGCCTGGTAGACGCCCCCCGTCAGGGTCACACCCGAGCCTCGACGTGGGTCACCCACCACATATTCCACGGTCTCCCCTTTTCAGCTTCGTCCTGGGCCCGTTGCTACGGGTGGGTCGAGAGTATCGCCTCGAGCTCGGCGCGGAGCGCGTCGACACCAGCGGTGGCGGACTCGGGGGCGACCGCCGAGGCGATCTCACCCGCCGGCCGGTCCAGGTAACGGCTCAGGCGTCCCGCCAACTCGGCGTCGCTCGACGCCAACCCGGCGTCGATCACCGCGGCAGCGACCGCCCCCCAGGTCCCTGCGCGGTCCAAGACGTCCCGGACCGTGAGCTGGCCGGGCGGTTGCGCGGCTGGAGGGGAGGGTTCGGCGATGTCCCAGCTGTGGTGCCCGTGGCGTACCGAGATCGGCTCTTCCACCCCCGGCAGGTGCACCTCGGCGCTGGCACCGACGGGCACCTCGACGGTCAGGTGGAACCTACCGCCTGCCCGCTCCCACCCTACGGCCGCCTCGCCGTAGGGGGTGAGATGACGAGCCTTGGCGAAGCTCAGTCCGCCTCCGAGCAGGGGTCGGACGACGAGCTTGCGGTAGCCGGGGGCGCCGGGCGCGAGACCGGCGACGGCCCGGTGCAGCCAGTCGGCTACGGCTCCGAGCGCGTAGTGGTTGAACGAGGTCATCTCGCCCGGGTTGATGCTGCCGTCGGGGAGCATGCTGTCCCAGCGTTCCCAGATGGTCGTCGCACCCATGGTCACGGGGTAAAGCCACGACGGGCAGGACTCCTGGAGCAACAGGCGGTAAGCGAGCTCGACATGTCCCGACGACGCCAGGGCGTCGGTGACCAGCGGGGTGCCCACGAAGCCGGTGCTGATGCGGAACCCCGAGCAGCGGACCAGGTCGGCCAGGCGACGCCCGGCACCGCAGCGCTGGTCGGCGTCGGCAAGCAGCGCCCACGCGAGGGCCAGGGCGTATGCCGTCGGTGCCTCGCTCAGCACCCGCCCGCCGGGGGTGACGTACTCGCGGGCGAAAGCCTCTCGCACCGACGCCGCCAGCGACCGGTACCGCCGGGCGCTGTCCTCGTCGCCGAGCACGGCGGCTGCCTCTCCGAGGATCTCGGCTGAGCGGGCGAAGTGGGCGGTAGCGACCACGTCGGGGTCGGCCTTCGCTCGGAAGGGATCCTCGGGCGGGGCGGTCGGGTCGAGCCAGTCACCGAACTGGAAACCACCGGCCCAGAGGTGGTCGGGACCGGCGAGCTCGGCGAGGCGGTCCACCCAGCGCCGCATGCTCGGCAGCTGACGGGCAAGGAGGCCGGCGTCACCACTTCGCTGGTAGACAACCCAGGGAACGACCGTGGCGGCGTCCCCCCAGGCCGCGGCGGCCCGGCGGGGTCCGGTGAGGATGTCGGGGACGACGAAAGGCACGGTGCCGTCCTCGTCCTGCTCGCACGCCAGGTCCGCCAGCCACGAGCTGAGCAGCCCGGCGCAGTCGAACAGGAAGCTGGCCGTCGGTGAGAACACCTGTATGTCCCCGGTCCACCCGAGGCGCTCGTCGCGCTGTGGGCAGTCGGTAGGCACGTCGACGAAGTTGCCTCGCATGCTCCACACCACGTTCTCGTGGAACCGGTCGAGCAAGGGGTGTGAGGAGCTGAACCAGCCCGTGCGGCGCAGATCGGAGCCGATCACCACGGCTTCGACGTCACCGGCCTCCAATCCGGTCACCCCGGTCACCCCGGCATAGCGGAACCCGTGGAAGGTGAAGCTCGGTTCGAGGAGCTCCTCGGGGCCGCCGGCGAGGAGGTAGCTGTCGGTGGCCTTGGCGCTGCGCAGCGGACGGACGCCCAGCTCGCCGTGCTCGAGCACCTCGGCGTGGCGCACGACCACCTCACGGCCACGCTCCTGACCACGGACGCGCAGGCGCACCCAGCCGACCAGGTTCTGGCCGAAGTCCACGAGGGTCTCACCCGACGGCGAGGTGAAGACCTCCACTGCGGGCAGAGTCTCGGTGACCCGCACCGGCGGGCCGTCGGGCGCGACCAGGCGGGAGAGGTCCTCATCCAATACCTCCACGTGATCCTGCGGGCCGGAAGGGTCACCGAGGTACGCGAGCCGCAGGTCGCTGCGCTGACCGTCGTAGATGTCGTCGGCAACGATCCCGCTCTCCCGCGCCGTCCAGGTCTCGTCGGTCGCGAGCACCCGCGTCGCTCCGTCCGCGGTCGTCACCTCCAGCTGGGCGAGCAGCGCCAGACGCTCCCCGTAGAGACCCCGGCGCCCCCCCCAGCCGAGGCGACCCCGGTACCAGCCGTTGCCGAGCAGCACCTCGAGGGTATTGTCGCCCGCACCGAGCAGCCCGGTCACGTCGTAGGTCTGGTAGCGCAGCCGGTGCTGATAGCTGGTCCAGCCCGGGGAGAGCACATCGTCCCCGACTCGCACACCGTTGAGCGTCGCGGCATACAGCCCGTGCGCGCTGACATACAGGCGGGCGCTCATCACGGGCCGGTCGACCTGCAGGCTGGCCGCGAGCACCGGGGCTCGCGCCCCGATCCTCCCGAACGAGCGCGGACCGACAAAACGCGCCCTCCAGTCGCCGACCTCGAGCAAGCCGGTTTCGGCGACCGCCGGCTCGCTCCACCCGCTCCAGGCACCCGGATCGCCCTCGGTGCCGACGCCGTGGCGGACCCGGACCCGGACGCTCACCCTCTCCCGGGAGGCGAGCGGCCTCGCCGGCCACGGGACCAGGACCTGCTCGGCCGAGCCGACCCTCACCAACTCGGGCTCGCCGTCACCGCGGGTCACCTCGACCTCGTAGGCCCCCTGGGCGAAGCCCGCGTC
>JAKABK010000335.1 GCA_021796905.1 Actinomycetes bacterium | reverse complement strand
TCGTCACCCTGGCGCTGTACCTCCCCGACCTGTACCTGCTCCACCTCGGCGACCCGGGACGGGCGGTACTGGTGCTGATGGCCATGCACCTCGCCATCGCGGTGGTCACCTACAACGCCCTGGTGCGACTGGCCCCGGTCCGGGCGTCCCGCAGCATCGAGCGCCTGGCCCGGCTGAGGGTGCCCGCCTGAGAGGGCTCGGGAACATCTGGGTACACCGGTGGCGCCCCGAGGGGCGCCACCGGCGGAGCGGACCGAGCGGCGGATCTCGATCCACTCTGCCCGGAGTAGGTGGCGGGTTCCCACTCCAGGTCGCGTCACCATAGACGCGCTGACGACCCTACGCAGGCCATCGCGGGAGACACCCAGCTCCGCTGCTCGGGTGCGGGGTGCTGCTCGCGTGTGGGGTGCTGCTCGGGTGCGGGGTGCTGCTCAGGTGTGGGGCGCGAAGTTCTCGTAGTACCGGCTCGCGGTCGGGCCACGTTGCCCCTGGTACTTGGAGCCGACCTCGGCGGACCCGTAGGGTCGGTCCGCCGACGTGGTCATCCGCAGGAAACTGATCTGGCCGATCTTCATGCCCGGGTAAAGTTTGATCGGCAACGTGGCGACGTTGGACAGCTCGAGGGTCAGGTAGCCATCCCAGCCGGCATCGACGAAGCCGGCTGTCGAGTGGATCAGGAGCCCCAGCCGCCCCAGGCTCGACTTGCCCTCCAGGCGGGCGACCAGGTCCTCGGGGAGGCGGACCCGCTCCGCGGTCGACCCGAGCACGAACTCCCCGGGATGCAGCACGAAGGCACCCTCGGCCGGGATCTCGACCAGCTCGGTCAGGGCGTCCTGCGGCTGTTTCACGTCGATCACCGACTGGTGGTGGTTGCGGAACACCCGGAAGTAGCGGTCGAGGCGGAGGTCGACCGAGGACGGCTGCACATCGGCCGGGTCCAGCGGGTCGATCTCGATCCGTCCGGCTGCCAGCTCCTCGCGGATCGTCCGGTCCGACAGGATCACAACCGCCGACGGTACTCGGCGGGAGGGCGGTCGGGGGTCGCTACCGTGAGCCGGGTGGTGAAGTCGGTGGTGGTCGTGGGTGCGGGTATCGCCGGTGCATCGGTCGCGGTCCAGCTCGCGGTTGACGGGGCGGACGTGGTCGTCGTCGAAGCCGACCGCCCGGGTCGCGCGACCCGCGCCGGCGCCGGGATCGTCCCAGCCCCTACCCTCGCCCCCGCCTCGCCGCTCGAGGAGCTCCGGTCGGCGGCGGCCGCCGCCTACCCGGGCGCCGCTGCCGACGCCGGCGGCGCCAGCTTCGCCGTGGTCGGCGACCTGCACGTCGCCCGGGTGGGGAAGGATCTGGAGATCGCCGCCGAGACGCTCACCGCCGCGCACGGGACGGCTACCACGGTGCTCGCTCCCGGTGAGGCGAACGGGCTCTTCCCCTACCTCGACCACGCCTACGGGGCGGTGCGGGTCGCGGGCACCGCCCGGGTGGACGGCGAGGCGATGCGCGCTGGGTTGCTGCGGGCGGCGGAGGCCGCCGGCGCCCGGTTCGCCGCCGGCGAGGCGGCGCTCGACGACGACGGACGGGTCGTGCGCGTCGGGCGTGAGCGGTTCCCCGCCGAGGCCGTCGTACTCGCCGCCGGTGCCTGGAGCGCCGACCTGGCGGCCGCCGCCGGCCTGGTCGTCCCCGTCGAGGCCCAGCGGGGCCAGATTGCCCACTTCGGGGTTCCCGACGACACCGTCGGGTTGCCGGTGGTCCAGCCGCTCGCCAGCCGCCACTACCTGCTCGCCTTCGACGACCACCGCATCGTCGCCGGTGCCACCCGTGAGACCGGTTCCGGACCTGACCCCCGGATGACCGCCGCCGGCGTCGCCGAAGTGCTTCGCGAGACCCTCCTCGTCGCGCCGGGACTCGCCGACGCCACCCTTCAGGAGGTCCGCGTCGGGCTCCGGCCCGCGACCCCGGACCTGCTCCCGCTGCTCGGCCCGGTCCCCGGGCACCCGACCCTGTGGCTCGCCACCGGAATGGGAGCCGGTGGTCTCGCGCTCGGACCCTACGCCGGCCGTCTCGTCGCCCGGGCGATCGCCGGTGCCGACCCCGAGATCGACCTCGCTCCCTTCGGGCTGGGGCGATTCAGCGGCGGTCAGCTCTAGCTAGCGCCCGTGAGTGGGAGCGGGGCGCCCGCGCGAACGGGTCGAGGGCACCCGAACCCTGCACCTCCGGCCACTGCAGGATCCGACAGGCGAAGCCGGGCCTGGTGCGGGTAAGCTCGCCAGACACTGCGAGCGTAGTTCAGAGGCAGAACATCAGCTTCCCAAGCTGAGAACGCGGGTTCGATTCCCGTCGCTCGCTCTCGACGAAGCCCCTGGTCACAGCGCTGGGGCGGGGCCTTCTGGTGTCGGTGGGGGCTGGGCCCCGGGCGTTCGTGCCACATGCGTGCCACTGCGCTGAGCGGTTGCCATCCGGGCAAGGGCATCGGCGATGACCCGGTCGCGCTGCTCGGTGGCGTGCTGGTAGCGGATGGCGGCGTCCGGGCTGGCGTGGCCCATTCGCGCCATGAGCTCTCGGGTGGAGGCGCCGGTGGCGGCCGCCCAAGTGTTGCCGGTGTGGCGGAGGTCGTGCAGATGCAGGTCCTGGCGCCCGGCGAGGGCTCGCGCCCTGGCCCAATGCTTCTGGAGGACGTGCGGGCGGAGCGGCCCGCCGCGCTCGCCGGTGAAGACGAGGTCGTCGGGCGCCGGTCCGACGTAGCGCTCGAGATGGGCGGCGAGGTCGGGGAGGAGGTGAGCAGGGACGGCGACGACCCGCCTTCAGCGGCCGTCTTGGGCTCCTTCATGACGAGCGTGCCGTCCCTGAGCTGCTGGAGGTTGCGCACGACGTGGACGCTTGCCCGCTCGAGGTCGATGTCACAGCGTCGGAGGGCGCACAGCTCGCCCTTTCGGAGATGACACCACGTGGCGAGCTGGAGGAGGGCCCGGTAGCGCCCGGGCATGGCGGCGGTCATCGCCTCCACGTCGGCGTGAGTGGCGATCGGCCGGGTCGGGGCGCGCTCGACTCCGCCGCCGTCGACCCGGCAGGGGGAGCGAGCGATCAGCTCGTCCTCGACTGCGACGTTGCAGATGGCCCGCAGGAGCCGGTACGCCTTCGCTGCGGTCGA